>MCBC01000124.1 GCA_001723855.1 Candidatus Altarchaeales archaeon WOR_SM1_86-2
GACTTTATAGCCTCTGCAGCAAGGTATTTCTCAAACATCTTTCTCTCGAGCACATAACCCGTTTCCTTTTCCCACCTCATATCGATCGTTCTTCCGGCAGGGGAATAAAGAACAGCGCCGTAAATATGATTCAGCGCCCATCTTGGGTCTGGTTTTAAGCCAACCCTCTCTAAACCATAAACATTGATGCCTTCAGCACACCTCTTTGGGGTTCCGATTTCCTGCTTTTTCTCCAGCACCAGGATTTTAAAGCCCGCGTCAGCAAGTTTCTTTGCCGCTATGCTCCCTGCAGGTCCCGCTCCGACAACAACCACGTCATAATCATCGGTCAAGAAATTCATGTTGCTTTTTTAATTTTATTTTAATTAATATATAAAAATTTATGTCAAGATGCCTGAGCCAATGAGAGTGCATCAATTCGATGTCATTTTGTTAGATGAGTATAAAGCGGGAGTCAGCGAAGAGCTGCATAAAACAGGCGTTACGCAGATCGAGTTTATAGGCGATGACGACATCGACGCGCATGGGATCAAAAGGGACCGCCCGCTTAAAAGAGCAACCGATATATCAAAGAATCTTGTGAGAATAAACCGGATTATTGGGGCGTTAAAGCAATTCGATATAGAAAAGCCGACATTCCTTGAGGAGATGCTTGGGGTGGGGCACATCAAGCCGGAAAAGGTTTCTGAGAAAAACTGCAGGCAATTGTTAAATGATTCCGAAAAACTCTTGGAGGAAATTGAATCTAAAGTGCTTGGGGCAGAAAGTGAATTGGATGAATTAAAAACTAAACAGGCGGGGATTGAAGAGATAATCGAAAACTGCGGTTTATGTCCCGAAAAACTTAAAGCAGAGTATTTAGGGGATGGCAGTTACATATACATAACAACAGGTGTCTTTTCTGACACGATAGACGGGGAAAAGATCAATGGGATCAGGGATGGGCTGAGTAAAGCATTTGGGAAAAATCATTTTATCATTGAGACGGTAATTGAGCAGAAAAAGAATGAGGGCAGGAAAAACATTGTTGTGGGGGTTCTAAGAGAGGGCAAAGCAGAATTAAATGAAATACTCAACAAGTTCAGCGTCAGGGTTCTGATGATCGAGGGCGAGGGCAAGGTTTCAGATATTTATAAAAATTCAAATAAAAAATTGGAAGAAATCAGGGTTAAGATGGAAGAGCTGGTAAAGAAACTAGAAGAAACCTACAAAAAGCATTATAAGGGACTGCTGATCGCAAAGGAACTGCTTGAGATAGAGAAGGAAAGAGCCGAGGTATTTGTTTCTGCAGGAAGAACCTCAAGAACCTCAATGCTGAGATTCTGGGTTCCTGAAAACGAATCCTTAAGAATCCGGGAGTTGATAAAAGAAAGGTCGGAAAATCATTGTGAGATCACCCAGCGGGTTGTGGATCCGGAGAACGCCCCTGTTATCCTGAAAAACCCGGATGCATTCAAGCCCTTTGAATTCTTGATATCAATGTACGGCTTGCCGAAGTACGGCCATCTTGATCCGACAATATTTGTCATCCCTGTGCTGATCTTTTTTATTGGAATGATGGTCGCGGATGCCGTGACTGGCGTTTTACTTGTCGGGCTCGGGTTTTTCCTCAGGAATAAATACGGCAGGTATTCCGATGGGATAAAAAATCTATTCACTTTTGTAATCCTTTGCGGAGCGATGACAATATGCGTAGGGGTGGTGACCGGCGATTACTTCGGAAATTTCCTGCACCATTATGTCTTTCATTTAGAAGAAGGTCAGGCACTTCCGGGGCAGTTCATGTTTCCCGAGAATGCACATCACCCATTTGGTGTGTATTTCTTCTTGCAGTTCACGATCATTTTAGGGTTGTGTCACCTCATCTTAGGAACCCTGCTTGGAGGGTATAATGAATTAAGGCATAAAAAGACAAAGGACGCGGTAACCCATTACTTCTCCTGGAGTTTGTTCGGGGTGGGGCTGGGGGCCTTATTCTTTTCAGATTTTGAGGCTTTCCCGATAGGTGGCGCGTTTCATTTCCCGCCGATCCTCGGGGAAACAGGGGTTTATGTCGCGGCGGCTTTGGTTATTCTCGGGTTGATACTCGCGCTTTTGAAAACCAAATTCATGATAGCGATAGAAATGCTGGACTTCTTTGCGTTTACGCTTTCTTACGCCAGGATCATGGCTTTGCTGGTTGCGGCAGGGGCTGTAGCGACCGCTTTTAACCAACTGGCAGCAATGTCATGGGGGGGGGTAATGAGCATATTTGCGATTTTAATATTTATCGTAACCCAGGCTATAGGCATGATACTGGCGATCCTTGATGGTTTTGTGCAAAGCCTTCGTCTGGTTTACGTGGAGCATTTCTCAAGGTACTATGAAGGCGGCGGCAAAGAATTCAAGCCGTTTAAGGCAAAAAGGAAGTACACCCAGGTCTAATGAAAACATTTTGTATTACCTGCCGACATAATTTCTTTATTTCTTCTTAAAATTTAAAATTAAATAATAATGCCATAAATGTCAATCTATCAGAAGGGAGCAAGTTTTGAGAGGGAACTGGTGAGAGAGTTCTGGGATCGCGGATGGATTGGAATGAGAGCCGCAGGCAGCGGCGGGGGGGTAAGCAACGCCATCCCGGATGTGATAGCGATCAAAAACAACGACATTATAGCTCTGCAGTGCAAGACAACAAAAAGCGACCGCCTGAGTCTGAAGAAAGATATAATGCAGCTGCTTGATTTCTCCAATATCTCCGGCGCTCGCGCATACCTCGCGATAAAGTTTCACAGGAAAAAGCCGAGATTTTTCAAAATCGACAGGTTTATATTCGAGGATAAATACACGGTCAAGGTAACCGACACTTATTTAACTTTTGATGCACTGATTTGCGAGCAGTCGTTATTGAGATGATATCTTATTTTCTGCCGACCATAATGGAAGAGACCAGCGTTGACAGCACAACCGCCCCGATGATGGCAGAATACACCGCCGGGGGGAATATGCCTGATTCATAGCCGAATATCGCTATTATTATCCCAGGGGTTAAATTTGAGTTAAATACCCCCGCAACATATTCCGCTAAATTGGGTACAAACAACCGGGCAGTTAAATAAACTCCGATGTATGTTGCAGAAAAACCAACAACCAAGAATAAAACAATAAGGGACCAGCTTTCAATCAAACCAGCAACATCAAGGGATAAACCAACATTAAAGAAAAATATCGGGGCAAAGAAACCAAAAACAACCCCCCTCAACTTAATATCTAAATCTTTATGCTCGACCACGACCTGGGAGGTGATCATACCCAAAAGGAAGGCGATTATTGCCGCATCGATCCCGACTTGTTCTGAGATCATCGCCACCCCGAGAAGTAAAAGCAGTATTATTTTAAACTCAAACTCCACGACGTTGCCTTTAAAATGAGAGAATATCTTTCTGCCGATAAATGGAAACGTGAATGTAAATATAAACAAAGCGGCAACAAAAAGGTAAGCATTATGGAAAAATCAGAGAAAAACACCCCCCATATACAGATAGTGCATAATTCTGCAATCATGGCGGAGGATAGAATTAATTTGCCGTTTTTGTCTAAATCGCCTCCCTCTCTTGAGCGAAGGATCGGGTATATCACGGCGATGGATGTTGCTGACAGCGCGATTGTTGCCAGAAGAGCCGTGTATGGTTCAAAGCCAAGAAAAAAAGTTGTCAAAATAAGTACCGCTCCAAACAGATATATAATCGCCGAAAACCCCATGATAAAAGTGGTTTTAAGTTCTTCCCGCATCAGATCAAAGTCTATTTCCAGACCTGCAACATACAGCAATGTCAAAAGACCGATATTTGCCAAGACCTCTATGATCCCGGGAGCATCAAAAGAAACCGTGTAGTGGGCGATAATGCCGCTTAGCAATATCACTATCGATGTTGCAATTCCCAGTTCTGCGGCGATAAAACTGCCCAGTAAGATAAACCCCAGCACAACAATTATGTCTTTCATCACTTAGATCTGAAATTAGACAAAAATAGGGGTATTAATGACTAGCAAACCAAACTGCTGCGACCTTATTTATCTTTCATTTCCCTCGAAATTTGTGGACATAAGGCCATATCAAATTTCGGCACCCTGATTTTAAGAGATGAAAACACCACACTGAGTTCTTTTCTAAAGCCCTTAGGACTCATAGTCCATAGCCGCTTCTGCTTCTCTTTGAAGTGTTCGTGATCACAGTAACCCTCGTTTAGATATCCCGATATTATGAGTCTTTTCAGTGCCGAAAACGAGTATTTTTTTCCATGAGCAGATAATATAACTCGCAGAATCGATAGCAACGAATAACCACACACCACCAGTACATTATGTGTTTCTATACGATCGTCCCGACCATGATGCTCTGGTGCGATTTCCATATCAGTTTTCAATACCCTGAATCCTTCTTCAATAACATCCCTGAACTTGTATATATCTATCAGATTTTCCTTAAGACTCAAGTCATTGGAGAACGGCACGAAAAATCCAAAGTATTTCCGCCTATTGTCGATTTCTGTATTATTTATCACAAGCTTAAATCTTTTTTTACCTTTCACCTCCATAGCCCTCTTTAAATTATATTTTGATATCAACGCCTCAGCATCATAAGCATCTGGTTTCTTCAACTTATTGATCTCAAGGACCTTGTCCTTTACTTTTTGGACATTTCTGTCCAAGGTCTTGTTCTTCTTCTTATCTATATCCGGGTTGTAGCAGACAAGGATGCTGCATTTCTTCCCATATATCGACCCCTTCATAGATTTACCATATATTCTGGTACAGTTGTTCTCACTTATCTTGTTCTCGTAAACGAGTTTCAATTTTGATTTATCTACTTTGTCAATAAACCCTTTCGATGTTGCATATTTTGCCAACGAGACAAAGAATATTTTTTCATCTTCATATTGGCGCATATGGTCGGCATTCTTCTTATTCAGATTGCCCTGGTCAAAGACCACATATTTCTTCTTGGATCTCCTGGTCAGTTCTTTATATTTTGAATCTAAGCCATCTACCAGATCATCGAAAACTTCGACATCTGATGTATTGCCGGGGTAACACTTGCCAAGCAGGGGTATGTGTTGTTTATTGACACCTAAGACAAGCCTAACCTGTGGCAAACCATTAAGTGGATACCCAAACTTTACTAATCCTGTCTCCTCGTCTTTATATATCTTGATGCCAGTACCGTCTATGGCCAGATAGGAAAGATCAAGTTTATATTTCTTCACGGCATTTTTAGCCAGTTAGATTAACATTAATGAAACTAAAACCTTTAAGACATTCCCGGCCCACAAGAATAACAAAAATGCCAGGAGAAACACGGGAATGAAGAAGATACCGTACTTGACGGTGATTGTAGGGGGGATCTTCTGCTCGCCTGCAAGATCGCGGATTTTTTCTATCTGCTCTTTGCTCAATCCGTCCACGTCTCTCTTGCACGCTATTTTTTCTCCGTCAACAATTATGTCCTCTGCAACCATGTCATATTCACTCAGTTCTTCCACATCAATGGTTTTCCTTAACGCAGTTTTTTCAACCACTTTAAGATACTGCGATAAAAGCACCACTGGCGGCAGGATTAAGGCTATAATAATCAAAAATTTGTTTATTGGCATTATATTTGTTAAAGAGGAAGGCAGCAAGATAGCGGCAGGGATTAAGGAAAGGAAGAAAATGATCAAAAAGTTCTTCTCCCTGATGCTTCCTTTAAACCCTGAAAATACCCCCTTATTAAGCACCCCTAAAATCAAGGCATACGCACCCACATAGGGGGTTATAATAAACAAGATGTCAACCAGATAGGAGACGGCATGATGATCCACAGTGAATGCAAAAACGGATTCGCCGCCATGGGCTGCAATCAAGCCTATTCCCAGACCAACTCCTGCCAGTATTTTAACATCAGCCCCGCCCCACTGACCAAGGTAATACATGACATAACCGACAATGAAATACACCCCTCCGATGATCAAGGCGTCTATAACCCACAATTTCTGATGATAAATCGAATAAGCGGCACTCAACAATAACAAAATTATTACCAGCCCAAAACTTATCTTGTCCGGCACCTCCCCTGTTCTCAGGTCAGAATAACTTGCTGCTGAAAGAAACAGAAGGATTATCAGGATTACTACAATATCCAGCATTTTACTTAAATTAGTTTATAATGATATCCCGTGAACAGCCACCAGATTATTATGAGAATTATTATGAAGGCTCCGGCTATAATAATCATGGTATCTATATTTATGCAGGGTAATACGGCTGGCTTGGTATTCTGCATCCTTCTTTGCTCTTCTAATTTTCCTAACGGCATTTTTATTATTTAAAATTATTTAAAAATAAACCTAAAAATCACTGATCCCAAAAATGGGGATCAATTTAACCCCCTCCTTCCTTAAGTTTTCTTTTGCACCCTCGCCTCGATCAAGGATCGTGATGAGCGTATCCACCTCGCAGCCGGAATCCCTGACTGCCCTGACTGCCTGAAGCGCCGACCCCCCGGTGGTTGTAACATCCTCCACCACCACGACCTTCCCGCCTGCCGGCAGGTTCCCCTCGACCCTTACTTTTGTGCCGTGCCCTTTTTGCTTTTTCCTGACATAGAAACCCTGGACGTCTCTCTTATTTTCGGCACATTTTTGCAGCACCCCCGCCGCAACGGGAATGGCTCCTGTTTCCAGGCCGCCGACTGCCGCAACGTCATCCTCAAGCATATCACAGATAATTCTGCCTATCAAATCAATCCCCTGGGGGTCCATGGTCACCTTTCTCAGATCAAAGTAGATACCGCTCTTTTTACCGGATGCCAGATCAAACTCCCCCCTCAAGATCGCCTTTTCCTCTATCAGCTTCTTTAATCTTCCCGATTCATTTAATGCCATAATAATTATTTTAAACTTTATAAAAATTAAGGATTATAGACCTAAAATCCCGATCCAGTAAACATTAACTACCAGCAGCAAAACAATAAATGAGATTACCGTTATTATTGCTCCCGCCTTTAAGAAGTCCCTGCCGGTAACGAAGCCCGAGGAATGTATTATGGCATTCGGGGGATTTCCGATAATCAGCACATACGCAAATGCGGATGAAATTGATGTGATAAGCCCGATCAGCAGCGGATTAATTCCCGAGTTATGTGCCATCTGCAGCATAATCGGCCCTATAACGGAGACTGTTGCACCGTCGCTCATCGTATTTGTCGTAAAAATCGTGAACGCGGACACGAATGACGGGATAAGCGAGGACGCCGGAATAACGCTCAGGAATTGATTTGAAATCCACAGCGCTGCTCCGGAGTCCATCAACTCAAAACCCAGACTTATCGCACCGGCATATAAAATCACGACACCCCATGCAACACCCGAATTATAATCCCTCCACCTTGCCAATCCGAATATCAAGTAAAGAATTGCCCCCATAACTGCTGCTGTTCCCAGTCCTATGCCATAGTCCCTGCCAAAAATCCATAGGGCTAATATAACCAGGAATATTCCGATGACAAGATATTGTCTCAGTCCCACAGGGGTTTCGGAGTCCTCCTCTTTTAACGTATCAACAACATCCGTAATGTCTGAGACCTCGGGTTTGAATGTCCTGAGAAGTAAAAACCCCACGATCGGGATCAACATGATCGTTATGGGGAATGCGTAAATCATCCATTCCGCGTATCCGATACCAATGCCGTACATGCCGTCTAAATACTCCATCATGATTATGTTCCTTGCCCCCCCGGACGGCGTCGCTAACCCTCCTATGGCACAGCCGTAAGCTATCGCAAAAAGCAGTAATTTTGTTAGATTCGGGTTTTTTCTAAATCCGCCGGACAGTTTTGATATGGCAAGGGCTACGGGAAGCATTGCTGCGGCAATGACATGCTCGGTTATAAACGCGGACGTGAGCGCGCATGCCCCGACAATCCCGTAGGTGATCCTGCTGACCTTAGTCCCGATATGCGTTAATATCTGCAGTACAATTTTTTGTGCTATGCCGTGCTTTACCATCACCACCGCGATCATAAGCGAACCCATGATAAAAGCCACAGCGTCCTTCATGTAACTCTTTGCGGCATCGTTTGGATCCATCCCGACAACGCAGACCTCAAAAACCCCGATCAATAAAGCTATGGCTGCCGCGGGAATTGCTTCCGTAACAAAAAGAATTACGACCATAATCAAAAGGGCTATGGTTTTATGCCCGTCGGGTGTTAATCCGTCGGGTGTTGGAAGCGACATTATAATCCCCGCAACAATCAGCGCAGCTACGAACCATATTCTTTTTTTGACGGTTTTCTCATCCATAATTGGTGTTTCCATAATTGATTAATTTACCCCCTCCTCACAACCAGAAACGAACATCTGGCGTGATTCACAATTCTATGTGCTGCATTCCCTAAAGGAAATTTTTCAGATTTTCGTGCCCCCACAGCAATCAGGTCGTAACCGCCTTCTTCTGCCTCGTTCAAAATTTGTGCTGCTGGATCCCCCTCTCTCAATTTTGTTTTTATTTCAGGGATATCACATTTTTTTGCAATTTCAACGCACTTATCCAGATATTTATGCTCAGACCTTTCAAATTCTTCTTCTTCAAGCAGTTCTCTCATGGACGCTCTTATCTGCGGGGGCATGAATACCTTAAAATGCTCTGAAATTTCGGGGATAACATGCAGGAATTTTATTTTTGATATGTGGTTATCAAAAAGAGCACAGGCAAAGTTAACAATTTCATAATCATGCACGCTTCCTGAAACGCCCATGAGTACCCTGTTCGGAGGGTGCGCTCCCCTTACAATCAATACGGATGTCTCTGCGTTCTCAATCACTCTAAAAGCGTTCATGCCGAGAAGAAACCTGTGAAATGAGCCGTGTCCGTGAGAAGACATGCCCAGCGAACCCATGACAATCAAATCATAATTGCTCCTTGCTTCCTTTAATATCTCTTTCGCGACCCCCAATTTATTTTCGCATGATTTTGTTTTTGCATCAATTCCGCGATTTTTCAATATCTTCCTGCAAACTTCAAGCGTTTCAGGTGAAACGCCCTCCTCTTTTACATGAAATATCGTGATATCATCGTCCTTGTCCATTAATATCCCGGTTGAATCCATGGCCCTCTCTGCAAATTTTGACCCCCCGGTGCACATCAAAACTTTCATCTTATTAATTCATTAAACCATAAATATAAGACGGATATGTGAATTTCCCCTTCAATTATAATGGCATCGAAATTATCCCTATTAAAGATATTGATTTTTATATTTACCTTTCCAATAAATTAATAATGGATGCTGTGATTATTAATATGCTGAAGAAACCCGAATTAAAAAACCCTGTGATGGTTTGCGGTTTGCCGGGTATAGGATTGGTTGGGAAGATAGCGGTAGATCATTTGGTTGATCAATTAAAGACAGAGAAGTTTGCAGAACTTTACTCGCCGTTCCTTCCTCCGCAGGTTATTATTGAAGGCGAGGGGGTTGTGAGAATGGTCAAAAATGAGTTCCATTATCATAAAGCGAATAGTGACAAAGGGGAAAAACACGACCTTATACTTTTAGTGGGTGACTTCCAGGGCATAACTCCGGATTCGCAATATCACATCAGCCATAAGATTCTTGAAGTGGCAAATGAACTCGGGGTCAGGAGAATTTTCACCTTGGGGGGGTTAGGCACGGGAGATTTAGCCAAAACACCCAGGGTTTACGGCGCTTCCAACAATATCGGATTGATAAGGGAGTTAAAGGATGGGGGGTATGATATAAAGTTCAGGGGAGGAGGCGGGATCTTTGGTGCATCCGGATTACTTTTAGGTATCGGGGAGATTCACGGCGAACTGGCAATAGATGCGGTTTGTCTGATGGGCGAAACCCACGGGCAGTTTGTTGATCCCAAATCTTCCAAATCTGTTCTTAATATACTGACAAGAATTTTGGGTATCGAAGTTGACATGAAAGAATTGACAAAAAAGGCAAAGGAAAGTGAAAAGGAGATGCGGGATATAAAGAAGATGATCAGCATGGAAAAACAAGCAATTGAGGAGGCAGAGCGAGGAAGAGAATTGTCTGAAAACACTGCGTCCTATATAAGATAGACATTGGGCCCCATGGAATGGATGGGGGGGTGGTTTCGTGTATTACTGGTTCTATATCTTTTTGACTTTTTTTAAAGTTTTAAAAGAATAAATATGAAAATAAACGGCATACAATTCCTCTTAAATGCTTCGTGGATGACTGCGGCGATATTTGTCCCGCTGCTTGCAAAGGAATTCGGAGCATCAACTGCTGAAGTGGGGATTATCGTAATGGTTTACGGGCTTACCTATTTCCTGGCTTCCCATATCTTTGGGAGGGCGAGTGATATATACGGCAGGAGAGTTATCATAATATCGGGTTTATTTTTATCGATGCTCGCGTTCTTTATACAGATCTTTGCATATGATGTTTTATCATTGATCGTGGTGAGGGGGCTGGCGGGCTTTGCCCTTGGAATTGTTCCCGCGGCATTAATCACCTATGCGTACGAGAGAAAAAAACCTCTCGGCGAGTTCTCTTCCTATGGATCCCTGGGATGGGCATTTGGAAATTTGATTACTATAATTGCGGCATATAAGAACATTATCATCGCTGGATCTTTACTGTTTGGTTTCTTTGGGGTATTTATGGCTGAAGATACATCGTTCTATAAATTATTGTTTCTAATCGCCTCTTTTTTGCTGCTCATAGCATTCCTTCTTTCCTTCAAATTACAAAAATCCAAAGAAACCCGAGTTAATGTGCCGTTTTTCCCGGCAAAATTGATAAAGAAAAATCTCTCTGTTTATCTTTCATTCTTTATTAGAAATCTGGGTGCCTGGGCAGTATGGGCAATATTCCCGATTTATTTATCCCTGATGGGGGCAAGTCTTTTTATCATCGGGGTTGTATATATCGTAAACAGTGGAGCCCAGGTCATTATCATGAGAGTTATCGATAAACATGTTGAGAGGCTGGGGTGTGAAAAATTCATCGCAATCGGGTTAAGTTTATCGGTAGTTGTTTTTGTATTGTACGGACTTATCGGACAGTATGATATCGGTTATCATATGTTTTTCCCGGTACAGTTACTGCTGGCGGCGTCATACTCCTGCTTATATGTCGGCTCTCTGGTATCATTAACCTCGAAGAACATAGAAAGAGCAACCTCTATCGGAGGATTGAATGCCGTGATGGGACTCTCATCTGTTGCTGGTCCTTTATTGGGGGGGGCTATAGCAGAACTGCTTGGCTATAGTTCGTTGATGTATGCTGCTGCTTTTTTGGGCATGATCGGACTGCTGAGCAATTACATACTGAGACGAAAGTGATTTCGTATATGGAGAGGATTATATAACATTCTATTAAAGTGTTATATTTCTATATTTCAACCCAAGTTTGACGCATAATTCTTAACCTTTCGGTATGCTGCGCGGTAATTTGTCGAGTAGGCATCGTAATAACCTCATCGGTTATTCGATGCCCCTCACAGAACCGTGCATGAAGTTTTCCCTCACACGGCTCTTCAGCAACGCATCCTCAACAGGGGGATAGGCCCGTTGAGTTATAAGCTGCAATTTTGTTTTCATCTTATTTTCTACCTCTGCGTGTAGCAGATGTGTCCTCGCATCCTATCGCGTTGCTGCTACCCCCTTCTCTCCACAGGCATTACCCTGCTTCATTGATACTATGGGGTAGTCCGACTGCCAGAGTATAATTCCGCAGCTCCTTGCCGTTTATATGCTTGTTGCTGCCTATACCAGGGAACTTTAATGGGGGGTTCTTCTGGTAAATACTCTGGCTCTCCCAAGTTCATATTAGCTCCATTTGGTATCTTGCAACTGACTTAGACCCCGTCGGGCTCGTATAACCTTGCCATTTCATGTATCCACATTAGGATGCTCTATAGACATGCGTACATGCGGTTATAAGAGTGTTGTCTGCGACTAAACACACAGTATCGACCACCGACACACTAAATATTTCGGGGCTCAATACATTCACTTGCGTTGCAGCCCGATACCTCCCGCCTCCCAGCATCACATGGTCCGTTGCCGAGCCATATGTGGGATTTGGTGCTGGGCTGGTGGCTAACCTCTACCCAAGCCAGACTTGCACTGGCAAGAGCTAATACGCCTCTTGGCACACATATTTTCTGTTTTTCTACATTATAGGGACAACTTTATACTCAAATGTTTTCTGATTATGTTATCTACAAATAACTATTTATATTTATATAAGTCTAATATATAATAGGGACAACAAAAATCAAAATGTATCTAAAAAGAACAGTTAGCAAAGGAAGGGCATATTATAAGATCGTGCACAACTATTGGGTGGAAGGAAAATGCGATCAGAAATTAATAATGAACCTGGGAAGAATCAGCGATGAAATGGCAGATCGCATCCGTGACTGGTTAAAAGGATATCCAATAAAAACAGATGAGTATGTCACAACACCTCTGAAAGCGATAAAAGTTAAAAGGCAGTTAAACCATGGTGTGGAGTACATCGCAAAGTCGATATGGGATGAGTTTGGATTGACCGAATTAATAGACAATACATCTAAAACAAGATCCGATATTGAAATAGAACCTGGGGCATTGGCTATGATAATGGCAGTGAATAGGTGTGCTGACCCGGAAAGTAAGTTGGGCATAGTTGAGGAGTATTATCCAAAAACCAGTTTGCAGTTACTCTGCGGTATCTCACCGGAAGATTTATATGTGAACCGGTTATGCAGAGCGATGGATCACCTTGATAAGAACAGTACAGGGATAGAACAAAAACTATGGGGGAAGACCAAACGAAAATTCAAACAGAGTGCGGACGCGATTCTCTATGATATGACTTCATCGTATTTTGAAAGTGCTGATGTAGATGAAAAAAAGAAGGAAAAATGTGCGCTTAGAAACCATGGACATAGCAGAGAGCATCGAAGGGATAAAAAGCAGGTTAACTGGGGTTTAGTGATTACAAAGGATGGTTTCCCGATCACCCATGAAGTATATACGGGAAACACCCCTGATAAAAATACGCCTGCAATTATATCTAAAAAACTAAAGAAAAAATTTGGTGCAAAAGAATGCATATTTGTTGGTGACAGGGGCATGATGACTGCTAAGAATGTTGAGGCAGTTGAAAAAGATGATTTCCTTTATGTGTTTGCGGAAGATATGCGAAATGTGAAAGATATCGTTCTTCCGGAGATTGAAAAGATACCTGAAGATGTGTGGAAAAGCAGATACCCTATTGATGATGATACAAAAAAGAAGTATGGGATTACAGAGATTGATAAAGATACATTTTGCATAGAGGTGAAGATAAAAGTTGAGAAAAAAGAAGATGGGGAAATTGCTGAAGAGGAGGATAAAAAAGAAGTCAGGTATATTATCTGTCACGGCAGAGAAAAGGCTGAAGATGACAGGGAATTCAGGGAATCACAGATCGATAAAGGTAATGAGATTATAGAAGCAGTGCGGAAATCGGTTAAAGCAGGGAGATTGAAAGATCATGACAAAGTGCTTAAACGGATTGTGAGAAATCTCACAAAAAAGAAATTAAAAGATTACTTTGACTGGAATATTCCTCAGACGCCCGTATCTGATTTTAAATATTGGGTAAAAGATGAGAAAATAAAGGAGTTGGAGAAGTTGGATGGGAAATGGGTCATACGAACAAATATCAAGGAAGGACATACTTTAGAGGATGCACCTATGATGATTGATGATTTAGTAAACTTATACAAAACTTTACAAATTGTTGAGCGGGCATTTCGAACTATCAAGAGTTTTCTAAAGGTTCGTCCAATAAATCATCATCTGGATACGCGCATCCGAGCACATATATTCATTGCCGTTTTATCATACCTCATTGAAAAAACTATTGAACATAAACTTAAATTAGCGGGAGCGAATATGACTGCCCAGAAGGTATTCTCTGAGTTTGAAGGGATTATGGTATCAGATATTCAGATGGGAGATAAGGTACCTGTAATGGTTAGAAGAGTTACGGAACTTAATACCAAACAAAAGAAGATACTTAAGGATTTAGGTATCCGCGGCATTGAAAAACTAAATCATGAAAAATATTTATGAGCCAATTTCAGGATAATTAAAGTTGTCCCTATAATTACACGAATTTAATTCATTAATCCTACCGCAAGGTACTCTTTTTTAATTTTTATGTGTCAAACTTGGGTTTCAATTTCATTTCCAAGAAAAAGCATTATATTATTATATATCTGCCAATCTGACCTCCTTCACGCCATACAGATTGGTTTTTGTCTTTACTGCCCCCTGCTCTTCCAGCTCTTTTATGTACCTGCTGACACCGCTTTTAGAAATGTTCGCTCTTCTTGCTATTTCTCTGATCCATAGGAACCTTTCTCCCTGCTTGTGTGCAACACTCAATACATTTTTGATTTTTGATATCCTTTCGTCGTTCATTTTTTATTTTGGGACACTGTCCCATTTCTCAACAGATAAAAACATTCCAGCACTGCGTCAACACGCATCTGCTGACCACCCATACAATGCCCACTGCAGCTGCAGCAAGAGCCGCATCGCAGGCAGAGTTCTCCCACCGCCTTTTTAGAAAAACCCTCTGGTTTACAAATATCGCTGTAAACAATGCCAGAATAGCTCCCATAAAAAAAGCATCGAGTTGCTCCATCATAAGAACCATCGCCAACACTAAATAAAAGACGAAAGTTAATATCCCTGCAGTCAATGCTTCCGTTATTATCCGAAGTGTTCTGACCTTCATTATCTTGCTATTAATTATTTGTTATTTTATCATAAAAAATAAAATCATATTTCTAAAAACAAAAGCCGATAATACACGAAATTACCCCTCTCCGCGTTTAAGCATCCTAACCAATGGTTTGCTCAAATGCCGCATTGCTCTGGAGGGAACCTCATAAAATCCCACCTCTATGTTCCTTGAGATTTCCTCCATAATTTTTGCGGTTTCACCGGCTTTAGACCCGCATTTTTTGCACTTGAATCCCTTGTTTTTTCCAGCAGAAGTCATTCTTGTGCCGCATTTCTTGCATACAGGGTTTCCCTTCTTAAATTTTCTTTGCAGATCAAGAACCTGAATTTTTTCCATATTCAATGTGCCGGGGTACTTACTGACCCCGCCGCAGACCCTGATCTCATCCCCTATAAAAAGTTCTCTCACCGTGTCCCTGAACTTACCTGTCGGCTCGTATGCAGCACAATCGATTGAGCCCCCACCGTCGCTCAATCTGAAGATTACATGCCCCCCTTCAATTATTTTAGGGCGTTCCGTTATAGAACCCCTGACAATAACGCAGTCATAAGGTTTCACATCAGAGATTCTTTTTTCCACGAGATGATCATCAGTTCCCTGATTTGTTTCAAATACCTGTGTCAGAGCAATTTCCTCAAGAGGTTTAATCATCCCCCAGGCATCCGCCACAACATCCGGGGTTTCGCCCCTGACCCCGCAAAAAACAGGGTCATTACTCTTTCCATGGGGCGTGATTAGAATCTGCTTTGTTTCCAGATCAACTGAATTAAAAGTCCCGGGATAAGTTTTAGAATTCATTTGAAAAACAGAATCCAGGTTAATCTTTCTTTTTTTGCCGTAATTACCGGGGACCCTGTATGCCAGAAGTTCATAGGTTCTATCCTCCAATGAAAAAAAACCCCCAACGGCCCCCAGGGCTCCAATGACCCCCCTGCCGTTCTTATCTCTTTCACCAAAGTTATAGACCTCTGCACCAACCTCTCTTGCAACATCTATCGCTTCATCTATCGTTACCAGCTCAGAAACCGCTCTCTTATAAAACCGCTTTAATTTTTCTTCAAAATCTGCATCTTCAATGAAAACAACCCCCGGGTTTGTGCGGGGGTCATCAAAGCACGCGTGTCTCCCTACAAAATCCAGGACAATCTCTTTTGCTTTTCCAGAATCGCCGCCCACTTTCAGGGACACGGCACCATTCCCGCGGGTTTTCCAGGGTATATTCGGATTCAGGCGGATCAATCTCGGACAGCCGGCAACATCTAATTTGCGGCATAGTAAGGCCGCGATGTAGGTAGTGCACATTCCTTCCAACGAATCCGTATCGTCTATTCCGATCAACATCCTTTTTATTTTTTGGTCAATCTTTTTCTAAAGGATTGTTTTTATTATCTTATTAATTTTAAATTAATACGCAATCATGTTTGATTCGTTAAAAAACAAATTCAGGAAGTTTATAGGGAAGGTAGAGGAAGAGGTTAAGGAAGAAGAGCCGAAAGAAGAAGCCAGGGAGAAGGAACCCGAGCCGGAACTCAAAAAGAAAGAGAAGAAGATAAAGATAAGTGCCGCTACAAAGTTAAAGGGCATTCTTGCAAAAACAGTGAAGTTATCCGAAAAGGATCTGGAGGCGATTCTATGGGATCTTCAAATCGATTTGATACAGAGTGATGTTGGAGTCGAAACATCGGAGTTGATTGTTGAGAGATTAAGGGGCAGGTTGAGGGACAGAGAGATAGAAAAAGACAAGGTTGATGACATAATCAGAGAGGTTATAAGAGAAATACTGTTGAGGGCATTGGAGGTTGAAAAAATAAATCTTCTGGAGCATGTTAAGAATGCCGGCAAGCCAGTAAAAATAATATTTCTGGGAGTTAATGGAACAGGAAAAACAACCACAATAGCAAAGGCGGCAAAATATCTGATGAACAATGGCTTTTCCGTTGTGCTGGCGGCTGGAGACACATTCAGGGCAGGAGCGATAGAGCAGTTGACGAAGCATGCCGAGAACCTTGGGGTGGGGATCATAAAAAGCAAGAAGGGTGCCGATTCGGCAGCGGTTATTTATGATGCGGTCGAGCATGCTGACGCTAAGGGGATAGATGTTGTATTAGCGGACACGGCAGGAAGGATGCAAACCAATGTCAATCTCATGGATGAGATGAAAAAAATCTGCAGGGTTAATAAGCCGGACCTGAGAATTTTCGTTGGCGACGCTCTTACGGGAAATGATGCAATAGAGCAGGCAAAGCAGTTTAACGATGCCGTAGGAATCGACGGCATGATACTGACAAAAATGGATGCCGATGCAAGGGGAGGTTGCGGGCTGAGCATAGTGAATGAAATAAAAAAACCGATTTTGTTCGTGGGTGTGGGGCAGAGCTATGAGGATCTGAAGGAGTTCGATGTCGGGTGGTTTGTTGATAAAATAGTTTAATTTTGATCGCCCTGTAAAGTATAATCCCTGATCTGCTTAAGACAAAAATGGAGAATTGGCAATGGGCGGGTAGGGATTTTGGTATAGTTTAGCATTTAATTTTTCTTTTTTCTTTTTTAATTGTATTTAGAAAGTATATCTACTTTCTAAATGCTAAAAAATTTGCTATGCAACTTTTTTATTTAATAAAAAATTTAAGAAAATCAATTTATGGAAGTACTTAGGAAGACAAAGAGTTTGTGTCCAAGATGCCTGGAGGTGATTCCGGCGGAGATTGTTGATGACAGCGGAATTGTGAAAATCAGGAAAAACTGCCCTGATCACGGCGGCTTAGGAAGGCAGCAAAGTAGATAATCCGCGAACTAAAAGCGGGAGGGGGTGCCCTTATGACTGCGGCATATGCGGGGAGCATAAAAGCCATACTATCCTCGGCATAGTCGATGTTACCAACAGATGCAACATGAACTGCCCGATCTGTTTTGCAAATGCCAATGCCGCAGGCTACCTGTATGAACCAACTAAAGAGCAGATAAAGGAAATGCTTGAGAATTTGAGAAACAACATTCCCGTTCCAACTCCAGCAGTTCAATTTTCCGGGGGGGAGCCGACCATGAGGGATGACCTGCCGGAATTGGTGGAAATCGCTAATGACCTGGGGTTCTTGAATGTAGAGGTCGATACAAACGGCATAAGATGCGCAGGGGATATTCATTACTTAAAGAGGTTAAAGGATGCCGGAACCCACACATTTTACCTGCAGTTCGATGGTTTAGATGATGACGCCGCCGTTACGCTAAGGGGGAGGGCGATGAAGGATGTAAGAAAAAAATTTATCGAGAACTGCAGGAAAGTTGGGTTTAAGAGTGTTGTTTTGGTCGTGGCCCTAACGAAAGGCGTTAATGATTCCCAGCTCGGGGACATAGTAAATTTTGCGGTAGAAAATTACGATGTTGTCAGGTGCATCAACATCCAGCCGATATCATTTGCAGGGAGAGCATCTAAAATGGAGGTAAAGAGAAACCGCATCACAACCTATGACTTTATCAGTTTAATGGAGGAACAGACACACGGCAAATTAAAGAAAGAATACTTTTATCCCGTTCCGTCCATGGTGCCGGTGTCAAGGTTCGTGGAGGTGTGGAGAGGTGAGAAAAAGCCGGTATTCAGCACGCATCCCTACTGCGGGGTAGCAACATATATTGTGGTGGACGGGAATGGGGGTTATACCCCCATAAATGAAATCGTGGATATTGATGCCCTCCTGACCACATTAGAAGGCTCGGCGGAGAAACTAAAAGCGAGGTCACAGATCGAGTTTATATCAGAGAGGATATACAGGGCGAAAAAATTAAAGGTCAAGGTTGGTGTGATCAAAGAGATATTGAAAAATGTCCACAACCCGCGGTTCAGGAGCATATTGACTGATGTATTGAAGAAAGGGTCTTTTGATGCTCTGGCAAACTTCCACGGCAAAGTCATAATGGTCAGCTGCATGCACTTTATGGATGCCTGGAATTTTGACCTGGAAAGGTTGGAAAGATGCGTTATCCATTACTCGCTTCCAGACGGCAGAATCATCCCCTTCTGCTCATACAACACAATCCACAGGGAAGGGGTTGAGA
>MCBC01000125.1 GCA_001723855.1 Candidatus Altarchaeales archaeon WOR_SM1_86-2
GTATAGGACTTATGCGCGATCTGTGCCGCGGGGGCCCTCTCATACCTGTCGACCGCGATACACTCCATCCCCAGCCGCTGCGCCTCAACAAAAATTTCCTTTCCCAGCTCGCCCGCCCCGAACATAACCAGTTTCAGCGCCCCAGGAGATGTCGGTGCCGCTATCTTATTTAATTTTTTTACATGAGTCATTTTTATTATTTTAAAAAAATCGAAAAAAGAAAAAATTATTTGCGTGTGTGGTGCGGCGCTTTTGTAATAAATGCCAATACGGCTGCAACCACGCACATCGTCCCGCAGATAATGAATGCCATGTCATAACTTCCAAGAATGTCTTTTGCCTGTCCCGCTATGATCGGACCCACAATACCCGCTGCGCCGTAACCCAGGAATACCATCGCGTAGTTTGCTCCGTAGTTCTTTATTCCAAAGAAGTCCCTGGTGGCTGTCGGGAACAACGCAAAGTTTCCTCCGAACATCAAGCCGACCCATGCTGATGCTATCATCAGCCCCGTCACGCTTGCGCCCAGACCCGCAAATACCAGGGCAAACATCATGCACGCCTGCAGGGCAAACATTATCGCCATTGCCGTCGTCCTTCCCGTCTTATCAGATACCCAGCCCCAGAATATTCTTCCAGCGCCGTTAAATATTGCAAGTATCCCCACAGCTGTCCCGGCTGCCGCTGCCGCAAGTCCGGAATCAATTCCGTACAGTTTTAGTATCCCTATGGTCATCAACCCGGCAGATGCCGCAAATATAAACATACCCAAAAGCATCCAGAACTGAGGAGTTTTAATCATATCCCCTCTTTCCCAGTCCTCCGAGGTTGGCGCCTTATGCGACGGTACGTTATGCGGCTTCCAACCCTCCGGTTTCCATCCTTCCGGAGGATTTCTCAAGAGAAATGCACCAATTCCTCCGACCACAAGAAACACGACGCCCCATATTAAAAGGGTTCCACCAAGTTCGTAGTTTGCCAAAAGCTGTATCAGGTCAACCTGCAGTCCGGGCATATCTATTCCCTTTCCAGATAGAACCGATATGAAAAACGCTCCGAATCCGAATCCAAAAACCGCTAAACCCGTTGCAAGTCCCAGCTTGTCAGGAAACCATTTCCCGATCGCTGCAATCGGACAGCTGTAGCCTATTCCTATCCCGGCTCCTGCGATAATTCCAAGGGTAAGCACCATCCATAAAAAGTTTCCGGGCATTAAACTCGCGAGCACGTATCCCGCACCAAGCACACCCGCACCAGCGAGCGCTACTTTCCGGGGTCCCATTTTATCCTGCCATCTTCCTGCAAACACCATAAGTATTGCAAATGTAGCAAGCGCTACGGAAAACACAATTTGCGTTTCGGTCAGGCTCCAGCCGAAACCTCCCAACTCCACGGTCTTCCTGAGTTCTGCAGCAAAAACACTCCACGCATACACTGCGCCGAGGCATAATTGGAGCATAACCCCTCCAATTAGTATTATCCACCTGTTTCCTACATTTTTATTTTCAGCCATTTTTATTTTGTTTTTTCCCAAATTTTTTATTCCACGAGTGTTGACGTATCCCCTTCGTCTTCACCTCTTTCCCTTGCCCTAAGGACCCTCCTCATGATCTTACCACTCCTTGTTTTTGGCAATACATCAACCTGAACAATCTCCCCAATAACCGCCACTGCTCCCAATTCGTGTCTTACGTGCGCTTTCAGCTTGCTTATCAAATCAGGCGTCAATTTCTTACCCTCTTTTAATATGAGGAATGCTTTAATCACCTCGTGCCTTACGGGATCCGGTTTTCCTATAACCGCCGCTTCTGCGACCGCATCATGGGAAACGAATGCCGACTCAACTTCGCTCGTTCCGATCCTGTGTCCTGCAATGCTCAGAACATCATCCGCTCTTCCCTGAATCCAGAAGTACCCGTCTTCGTCTTCTCTTGCGATGTCGCCCGCACAATAAACGCCTCCCGGGATGACTTTCCAGTATGTATCTACATACCTTTCCGGGTTCTTATAAAGAGTCCTGAGCATTGCCGGCCAGGGCGTTTTAATGATTAAGTGCCCCCCCTTTCCTACAGGCACGCGATTTCCCTCTTTATCAACAACTTCCGCCTCTACTCCCGGAAGCGGTCTTGTGGCTGACCCCGGCTTTAATGGCGCAACGGGCACTGGAGAAATCATGAATGTTCCCGTTTCCGTCTGCCACCATGTGTCCATTATCGGCAGTTTCTCTTTACCAATGTTTTTGTGGTACCATATCCATGCCTCCGGATTTATCGGCTCCCCAACAGTTCCTAAAATTCTGATGCTTGACAGATCATACTTGTTCGGGTATTTGTCGCCAAATCTCATTAAATGCCTTATTGCGGTTGGGGCGGTATAGAATTGTGTAACGCCGTATTTCTCAACAACGCTCCACCACCCCCCGGGGTCCGGATAATCAGGAGCCCCTTCAAATACGAGGGTTGTTGTTCCCAGCACCAGCGGAGCATATACTATGTAACTGTGTCCCGTGACCCAGCCGATGTCTGCGGAACACCACCACAGATCGCCGTTCTGGATGTCAAATACATTTTTCAACGTTGTTGCGGTTCCGACCATGTATCCGCCGGTTGTGTGGATAACGCCCTTTGGTTTTCCCGTGCTTCCTGAAGTATAAAGGATATAGAGTATGTCCTCGGCGTCCATTGCCTCCGGTTCGCATTCTGTGGATTCGCCTCTCGTCAATTCATCATAGAATATTTCCTTGCCACTCAGATCAGACATGTTTACTGGATTGCCCATGTGTTTCACCACAACGGTTGTTTCAATGGTCGGACACTGCAAAACCGCCTCGTCGGCAATCACCTTCAGGTCAATGATTTTGCCCCTGCGCGTTGTTCCGTCCGCCGTTATCAGAATTTTCGCTTCTGCATCGTTTATTCTTTCAGCAAGCGCCCCCTCACTGAATCCCGCATAAATAACACTGTGCGCTGCGCCTATTTTTGCACAGGCAAGCATTGAAATGGGAAGTTCGGGGCACATCGGAAGATACATCGCAACCCTGTCTCCCTTTTTGATGCCGAGCCTTTTTAATGCGTTCGCCATCCTATTGACTTCTTTGTACAGTTCATAGTAGGTGATCTTTCTTTCGTCTCCCCTTTCATTGACATACAATATCGCCACCTGGTTTCTCTTGGAGTTGTTTATCCACCTGTCAACCGCATTGTATGTTATGTTTGTCTTTCCCCCTACAAACCACTTATAGAAGGGTTTCCCGCTTTCGTCAAGCACCCTGTCCCATTTTTTGAACCATTCAAAATTCTCTGCTTTCTCCCCCCAGTATTTTTCCAGGTCTTTTCCCTTTTTTATTTCCTCGTCCCAGTTTTTCACATTTGCTTTTTCAGCCACTCCTTTGCTTGGTTCAAACATCCTTTTTTCCGTAAGCAGGACGGTAGTGTCCCGCACAATTTCATCTGCCATTTTTTTTAAATTATTTATTATTTTGTTATTCGAATATTTAAATAATTAAATATGACAATTATTAGATATTTAAATATAAAAATAAATATAAATAAAAAGACAAATTTTTTCAAAACAGATAAAATGAAATATATTGAAGACAGGAAAGTGGGGGAATTGATGACCCATGGTGCAATAACCGTGCCCGAGCATGCGAAAGTTATAGATGTCGTAAGAATTCTTTCGGACGACCGTATTCACGCGGTAGTCGTTGTCGATAAAGAACACAGGGCATCCGGTGTGATCTCCGAGATCGACATCTCCAAGGCGTTAGGATGTGATCTCGGGGAGGTTACCGCGGTGGATATAATGTCAAATCCCGTGAAGAGCATTGATGCAAACGCGAGCGTTGGCGAGGCAGCAAAAGTTATGGCTGAAAACAGGTTTGAGAGATTGGCCATACTTGGCGAAAACGGTCTTCCAACGGGAGTAATTTCGATGACCGATATAATAAGGGAAATCGCGATGTCCGGTTTTTGAATGAGATGTTAATGCGGTAACGGTTTGATGAATGTGTCAGGCGGGGATTCGTGAATATGGTAAACCCTGCCCCCGTCATGGTAAAACCCCTCCTTCAAATTTTTGATGCCCGGTCTTCAGTAAATTAATTTGAGCTCAATGGTGTTCGTTTTTCCTCTTCAGTTCGCGAATCTCCAGGATCGCGTGATCAAAATTCCAAAATCAAACCACCTTTATCTTCCCATCCTTAAGATCAAGTGTTGTTATAACCCGGCAATACCCTGCACCCCGGTTGATTTTAATTTTTTCAAACATCCTGCGGAGGGGTGAAAGCAGCCGGCAAAGTCACCCTGAAATACAGAAACAGCAAACAATATGTTTTACTCTTTATTTATTTTTTCAAAAAAGTATATTCATTAAAGTTAATTAGCCCAAAGGAGGCATATGAGAACCCAGGTTTGGATATAAATGGGTTGTTAGCAATAAAAACCTAAATAAAGAAAGCATACCATGTATAATCTAAGTATTATAAAAGACCTTTTTGGACCTGCCAAGGATATTAGAGATATAATCAATGATATAAACAAAGAAAGAATATTAGCAAGAGGCATAAAAAATAGAGTTCTTAATGAAATAGAGTTTAATACGGAATTGATTTTAGTGCATTACCTGAAAAAAGGCGCAGATGTTGAAAAAATCATAGAAAAATTGAAAATTGAAAATTTATCAAAGGCAATTGATGATGGTTTTGACTTCAAAAAAATCAAGAGAGGGAAGATAGACAAAAACATGATTGTCGGTATCGGATTTTTTAAAGATTATGTTGGATACGACTGCGAAGCAATCTTAAAAAAGATAAGATTTCATATCGAGCAAATAAAACTACTGCCGGAACTGTATGATCTAAAAAAAACAGATAAAATAGATGTCAAAAGGAGACTTGAAAATCTTGGAAAACGCTACATTTTATTTACAAAGTTTTTAAAATCAAAGCAATAGATTTTACCACCTATAATAGCATATAAGCGCAAATGAACCATGTCAAATTTGCTTATCCGAGGCCATTATC
>MCBC01000126.1 GCA_001723855.1 Candidatus Altarchaeales archaeon WOR_SM1_86-2
ATGGAAGTATGGCTACCCAAAAAAAGAAAGTTATTTAACTTGGATTTTTTTGGGTGATGTAGCATCAGCTGTTCGTTTTTATCCTTTTTTCTCGTGCTAATGGGATAGACAATAAATCTAAATAGATTAGCTCCAGCTCCCCTTGGATGTTCATCTCTAAATCCTCTGATAGCTTTTTGAGCTGAGTGTTCACACTCTTGATATAAACGAAGTTTTTCTTCTTTTGTTAAGTTTTGAGATTTCAATTTTTCTTGAAATTCTTCACATTTTTAATTGCGGGATAGCAATATTCCCAAGCTTTCATTCTTATCACTTTTTTGTACTTATATCACCTTTCACTGAACACTTCTGGAGGTTATAAGCTTTTTACTCACAATTTCGTCCAACTCACTTATATCCAACAGTGTTGGGATATATCTGCAGTATGGTGTTATATCCACAATATTGCAGATATACTTACCTTGAATAAAATTCTTTAATTATCATTTGATTTAAAATATTAAAAATAAAAATAAAAAATCAATCCTCTAAAACCTTTTTAAAAATTTCCTCGTAATCTCCGGGGTGCGTGAGAAATCTGAACCTTTCCGGGTTTGATAGAAAAGATGTATACATCGGGGTATTCTTGACCAGACCAAATTCTTCCACGTCCACCGCCCCCACCTTTCTCAATCCGGGGATTTTTCCATAGTTCCTATTTGGAACAAAATTGTTTATTTCATCAGTTTCAAAGTACGCGCCCCCCTTTTTTTCCCAGATAGGCTCATAAATGGATGAAAATCCGGGGCATACCCAATTTGACATAACCAACGGCGTATCAAAAGGATTTATGGTTATGTGCCCGTAATTCGGGGGAACTACAACCTTGTCGCCTTCCGAAGCAGCGATTAGTACGGCATCTAAAACCCTCTCTTTTTCAACCCTCTGCAGAAGATAATGTGCTTTGCCGTTCAAAACCTCATACACCTCCGGATAGGTTAAACCCGTGCCGGAAATCTCAGGGTGATAATGACCGAGGGTCTTTACGAACTCTCTTCCGAGCATCTCGGGGGGGATAACCGTGATGTCATACCTTAAATTATATTCCCTGATCAATCCCCTGTCTTCCTTCATGCAAACATCCCGGTACATATAATAAAGCTCGTTTGGAGATTTTGCGCTTTTATCAAAGAGCACACCCCTCATATCCTCAAGTTCCCTGACATCCGGCTTTACGGGCTCCACATCCCCGCAAAATACCAATTCACTGGTTTCTTCATTGAACTTAATGCTCAGCCCGGATGTTCCGATTAGATTTTTCACCTTCCGTATTATATTTTTGATTACGTGTATATAAACTTTTCTATTAACTAAAACCCCCTACCTATCGTTGCAGGTCTCTTTGACCTATCCGCCGTTATCCTTTGCCTGTTCTCTAATCTTATAACAATATAAATCGGGCAACTTACTTAATTTTCTTTATATTCTCGTTTTTTTTATTTTTAAATCAATAGATAAATTAACCGATGATTAAAAATTGAGGTAAAATGGCAAGTTCAAAATTTGAAGTTCCTAAGGAACTGGAAGAGAAGGCTCTCGAGGCACTTGAGACCTCAAGAGACACAGGAAAGATAAGAAAGGGAGTGAATGAGGTAACCAAGGCGGTAGAGCGGGGAGTGGCAAAATTGGTATTGATCGGCGGAAATGTCGAACCCCCTGAAATCGTTATGCATTTGCCCATGCTCTGTGAAGAAAAAAAGATCCCGTATCTGTACATTAAGGAAAAGGAGGATATCGGGGAAGCAGCAGGGTTGATGGTTTCAACCGCTTCAGCCAGCATAGTGGAAGAGGGCAAGGCAAAGAAGTTAGTTGAAGAGGTTGTTAAAGAGGTTGAGAAGGTAAAGGGGAAATAGATTTCCAGGGCATATAATACACCTTCCTCCCGATATATTCCTTTCTCAGCAGTCTCTCTTTACACAGATTATTTAGTCTCATGCACGCACCGTTTTTCTGTTTATACCCGAATTTTTCTTTAACATCATCTGCACAAACCCTCCCTTCTTTCCTTGCGAAATTCAATATCTCCATATCCCTGTCAGATAGAAATTCCTCTTTTCTTTCTCCGTCCGGATTCCTTCTTAGTTGCTTTAAAAGTTCTTCATTCTGTTTGATTAAAATTTTAACCATCCCGGTTAACTCATCAAACTTTGAGTTTAAATTATCTATTCCAGCGTTAACATTTCCAACAAGTAGATTGGTACTTTTGCGGTCATTGGCGATTGTATAGAGCATTGTTGCTAACGCTACGGGATCCTTTACCCTCTCTACGGCCATATTTAAATCCCTGTTCAGCCCCCTGTACTCCTTTTCATGACTTGGATTTTCTATGTTTGCCATTTTAATGAAATAATCATGAAAAAATCATTATTATATAATTATACATTACATAAATATAAATAATACAATCACGATTTTAGAAAATTGCCTTTCAATTCAACCAGAAGGCAAACAATTCAGTATTTATATAAACTAATGCATGAATTAATAATATATCATTCAGAGATGTCCAGAATAATGATAGTTGACGATGAGCCGGACGTTGTTGAATTACTTAAAGAAATATTGGAAGCGGAAGGTTACACCGTCATCGGTGCAGAAAGCGGGTATGAGTGTCTGGAAAAATTGGAAAAAGAACCCGTTGATCTAATTCTGATGGATTTTTTCATGCCCGGAATAGACGGCAGGATGGTGATTGAAAAAATAAGAAAAAATCCAAGTTTAAAAGATATAAACATAGTGTTTCTTACCGCAGCAGCATTCAAAAAGAGAGGCATGGAGATTTTGAGTGAATTAGATATTTTAGACTACATCACAAAACCAATTGATGTAAGTGATTTCACATCAAGGATCAAAAAAATAATGGAGAAATGACATTAAATTCGGATATTGAAAAAAGTTTTATTGAAAACGAGATAATTGGTTTGATTATCCCGAGTGTAAAATACGAGGAAATTTTAATAATGATAACAGATATCCTGAGTAAAAATTACGATAAGATCCTTTATATAAGCATTAATAAACCTTGTGAATCATTAGTCAGTGGACTTAAGAAGAGAAAAATAGACACAGACAGGTTCCACTTTATAGATTGTATCACGAGGACTAAAAAGAATATGTTATCAACAGAAAACTGCACATATATATCCTCTCCCGGCGCATTATATGAAATACATTACGCGATACTTGATGTTCTCAGGAAACAGGAAATTGATGCAGCGTTAATTGACTCCCCATCCTCCTTGTTAAGATACTATGAACATATGGATGTGCTTAAATTCATGCATCTTTTAACAACTGAACTTATTGTTTCAAGGTGTAAGGGCATATTCCCGTTCAGGAAAGAAAGTGCTAGACAAGTGAGGAGAAGCATTGAAATGTTCGCGGATAAGGTGATAGATATAGATGCCGGAAGTGAGTTTTCAGTTTAAATCTTGTTTTGACGGTTGTTAATGGCTACAAAAGTTATTTCATCAGAGGCGAGTATATGCGAACAAGCCGGGTATAACCCGGTAAGATGAAACTGCCTCCTTTTTAGTATGTACATAAGATGAAAGATAGAGATAAGACAAAAGAGCAACTTATAACTGAATTGGCTGAAATGCGAAAGCGCATTACTGAATTGGATACCTTGGAAATCGCGTACAAGCGGATTGCGGAAAATCTGAGGGATAGCGAAGAGCGATTCAGACAGTTCTTTGAAAATGAACCGGCACACTGCTATATGATTTCGCTAAAGGGCACAATACTTGATGTGAACAAAACCGCTCTCAGGACATTGGGCTACAAGAAAGGGGAACTTGTCGGAAAACCCCTGAAAGTTATTTATGCTCCTGAGTCACAGCCAAGGATGAATAAGCTTTTTGAGAGGTGGAAAAAAACAGGAAAGTTAAGGGACGAGGAAATTGTCATAGTTACAAAGAGCGGCGATAGGCGCACGGTTCTCCTCAGTGCAAGCGCTGTGAGAAATAAGGATGGAAAAATAATTCATTCTATTTCTGTGCAAAAAGATATTACAGAGCGCAAGCGGTTTGTGGAATTACTGAAGAGGAGCGAAGAACATTACAGGGAACTTGCCGAAAGCATAAGCGATGTCCTCTTTGCATTTGACAAAAACTTAAGATATACATACTGGAATAAAGCGTCGGAAAAACTTACCGGGATTTCAAGAAAGGACGCAATCGGAAAATCTATCTTTGAGGTTTTTCCTGACGACAAAGATACAAGAAGAGCATTTGAGGTTTATAAAAAGGCTCTAAAAACACAACAACACAGAAATTTCATAAATGAATATCACATTGGCGGGAAAAAATACTTTTTTGACATCAATGTGTATCCATCCCAAGATGGACTCTCTGTTTTTGTTAAAGACATAACCAGGCGAAAGAAGGCAGAGGATGATCTGGAGAGGCGGACCCGCCAACTCGGAGAACGAATCAAGGAGTTGAAGAGTCTGTACGGCATCGCCAATCTTGTTCAGAAACCCAATATTTCGCTAGAGGAAGTACTCCAGGGCGCGGTTGAGATCATTCCTTCCGGCTGGCAGTATCCTGAAGTCACACGGGCGCGAATCATCTTGGAAGGAAAAGAGTACAGAACAGAAAACTTCAGGGAGAGTGCCTGGAAGCAGACCAGCGACATCACTGTGCATGGCAAGCGGAGCGGAATCGTTGAAGTTTATTACCTAAAAGAAAGACCAAAAGAGGATGAAGGACCGTTTTTAAAGGAAGAGAGAGATTTGATCAATGCGATTGCAGGGCGATTGGGGCGTATCATCGAGCGCATGCGGGCGAAAAAAGAACTTAGAAAATACCGCAGGCATCTTGAAGAATTGGTAGAAGAGCGCACATCTGAATTTAAAAAGGTAAATGAACAGCTCCAGCGGGAAGTTGCCGAGCGCATGCATGCGGAAGAAGAGGTCAGGGAATCCGAGAGCAGGCTCAGCAGCATACTCTTGTCCATGGCCGATTTGGTGTTTGGGTTTGATAAGAATGGGAGGTTTGTCTTTTATCATTCTCCCCGGGACTCGCTGCTGTATGCGCCTCCTAAGAAGTTCATCGGGAAAAAACATTCTGAAGTAATGCCACCTCGCCTTCACAAGTCTTTTGCAGACGCCTTCGAGAAGAATAAGAATGGAGAAGCGGCTGAATATGAATATTCGCTTGAGATGGGTGGTGAAATCATGTGGTTCTCTGCTAAAATTTCCCCGATATTCACGGATTCTGAATTCAGCGGTTCGGTGGCGGTGGCAAGAGACATAACCGAGCGCATGAGGGTAGAGGAAAAGCTGCGAAAAGCGATGAAGGAACTGGGAGAGTTAGATAGAATGAAGGACGAATTCTTCACTTCAGCAACCCATGAGCTGCAAAACCCGCTGACACCCGTAAGGGGCCAGAGCGAATTATTGCTGAAAGGGCATTTCGGGGAACTGAATGAAAAACAAGCAAGGAGCATTGAAACCATACTCAGGAACACAAACCGCCTTATCAGACTGACGGATGATATAATGACCCTGTCCAAGATGAGGGCGGGAGTATTAGAGTATGAGATGAGTGAAAATAACATTGTTGATATAATTGAAGATTCCGCAGGTGATATGGGACCTCTTGCAGAGAAAAAGCATATAGATATTACAAAAAAATATCCCGGATCGCTGCCTCTAATTAAATGCGATAGAGACCGGATATACCAGGTGATGGCGGATATCATCGATAATGCGATAAAATTCACGCCAGAGAACGGGAAAATAACCGTTAAGGCAGAAAGAATAAGAGACGATATTGTTGTTTCTGTGCAGGACACCGGCATAGGTATCTCAGAAGAAAACCGGGAAAAGATATTTGATACGTTTTTTCAGGTAAGCAGCAAATACGGGGGCACGGGTTTGGGGTTATCGATATGCAAGAATATAATTGAGGCGCATCACGGGAAGATATGGGTTGAAAGTAAATTGGGCACGGGGAGTAAGTTTACCTTTACCCTGCCCTTGATTGAATGACCTATCCTTTTAATTTATCCTGCAATCCCGCCCTTGCGCCAAATTTCTCTATACATCCCCCCGCCGCAGCATTCCCCAGTTTCCCGCATTCATGAAGAGGCTTGGAGGTTAACAGCCCGCTTAAAAACCCGCAGGCAAAAGCATCTCCTGCCCCGGTGGCGTCGACAACGTTCCTTCTCTCCGCATTAACCAGATAACTATCTTTTTCGCTTGAGACAAAACAACCGTCTTTGCCCAGGGTCACCGCTACAACCTCAACGCCTGCATCTATAAATTCCCTGCTGCCTTCACTATAATCACGACCGGTAAGCATTTCAATTTCCCTTCTGTTCAGAAACATGACGTAACTTCGCTCTATTATTGGCTTTAAGTTATCTAAACCCTTTTCAGCGTAGAATTCGCCCGGGGCAAAACTCACCTTCACCCCCTCTATTTTTTCAACCAACTGCTTTTGCAGTTCAAACTGCTTTTCATTGACCATCGACGTCAGATGCAGAAATTTGGCATCCGTCACATAATCCAGGGAAACATCCCCTGCAGAAAGTTCATCGTTGGCTCCGGAGTAAACATAAAGTGTTCTCTCCCCGCTTTTATCTATAAGCGAAATCGCTGTCCCTGTTTTTCCGCCCGAGATTTTTATACTGGAAATATCAACGCCCTCGCCTGAAAAATTATCCAATATAACCCTCCCGAAATTGTCGTCCCCCACACAGCCGATGAACCCCGTTTTAAATCCCAATCTTGCTAAACCGAAAATTGTATTTGCAGCCGAGCCCCCGGGAGACTCCCATGCTTCTTTAACCGCAACTTCCTCACCAGGTGCAGCGATCTTTTCCACATTGTAAAGCCGGTCATAATTCAGCGCCCCGAATCCAACAACATCCATATTTATTTTTATTCACTATTAATTATAAAAAAAGAATAAAATGCCTGAAATTGAGCAAAGAGAGGTTGATGAACTGGTTGACGAGGCGATATCGAAACACAGGAATGTCAAGGACATTCTTATAGAGATGAAGGATACGTCTGAATTAATGGTTGATCTGGCGTATTCTGCTCTTTTAACAAATTCCAAGGCCATAGCCGAGGAGGTCAGGGAGCTGGAGAGAAGGATGGATGAGCTGGAATACGAGATCATGAGCATGTTAATGTTAGCCGCGAAGACCCCCGAGGGGGCTGCGGATTTAAGCGGCATACTCAGGGTTGCGCTTGCCACTGAAGATATAGCGGATGCGGCAGAAAACATCACCAATGTTGTGGTCAGGGGGATAGGCGATCACCCGATCTATCAGAGTATACTGGATGAGACAGAAGAGCAGGTGGTTAAAACAAGGGTTGGAACAGGCTCAAGGTTGATTTCCAAAACACTCGGCGAATTAGAAATGAAGACAACTGTTGGCTGCTATATCAGGGCGATCAGAAGGGGGAGGAGATGGATTTACGATCCTAATGAAAGCACCAGGATACTTGAGAGCGATCTGTTGATCGCAAGCGGGGTCGAGAGCGCGGTTGATAAACTTGAGGAGATGGCTAAAGGAAATCAATCTTCTCCGAAGTGAAGGATCGCAACTTCATGGTTGCTTAGGTCCATGATCGGAACTCTGGCTGGAGTCGGCACGTGGCCCAGCATTTCCTGATATTTTGTTCTCCCCTGGAAAGTTCCCGAGTTTATAACATGAACTCCTCTATGGATCGCATAACCGTTGGCATGGACATGGCCGCAGTGAAAAATATCGGGCACCTCCCTTATCGCCATATAATCCTTGCTTTCCGGTGCAATATCATTGTAAAGAGGCGAAAGGTGTCTCCTTTTCAGATATTCGATCATTGCTTTCTCGGGAGAAGAGTAATTCAAGCCCTTTAAACTGCCGATCATTCCATCCATTGAATCGCCGTGATATATAAGGGTTCTCACTCCATGGGTGGAGATCATCGCTGGATTTCCCAGGACGTGAACATTGCCAAGTTCATATAGCGGGGCGCAAATATCCCTAGCAATTGCAGGCTGCGGCTCCGCTCTTCTCACAGCATCGTGGTTTCCAGGGGTCATTACCACCTCTATATAATCCGGAATCTGCTCCATTAATTTTGCAAGAAAGTCATACTGCTTGTAGATATCCGGCAGCAGGAGTTCTTCTTCCTGGGTGGGGTAGATCCCTATCCCGTCCACTAAATCCCCGGATATCAATATGTATTTAATCCTTTCAGCAACTTCTCTGCGATGAGAGTTTTTTAAATTTATCCAATCCAGGAAATTCTGGAATTCCTTTTCCAGGAACAGATAACTTCCCACATGAAGGTCGGAAAGAAATGCCGCGTTCACAGGCTCTTCCGCCCGGGCGGGTTTATGGTCAAAGGGCACATCCGGCTGCAAAATCTCATCCACGATGAACAGGATCCCGCCCCTGCTCTTTCTAAACCTGCCCACTAAGCCTATAACCTCATCCACCAATACATTATTGTATGCTTTAATCAACTCTTTATTATTCAGTGATATTAACGCCGTGCAGGAGTCGCTCGGATCCTCAACGTCAAGGAATCTATAGCCCTTACCGCTTTCTCTTTTGTCGTTAACCATGACTATCATCTCCACTTTCCCCTCAATCTTTCTTGCATGCTCAACGGGGATTGCCCCCCTTAAATTTTCACGCTGCCTTAAAATTTCTTTTAGTGAATCATATTTTTGATTGAAGTATTCGACAAAATTCTCAAGTACGCCTTCGCAGGTGGATTTATTGGTAATGTCAAATCTGTCGTCGATTTTCAACTCCGAAGCAATTTCTTTCGCTAATATCTTTTTACCTTTCTCAATTTTTACCGGCTTTTCCTTTTTTACCGGCTTTTCCTTCGTTACAAACTCATTTAAAAATTCATCACTGATCAAAAATACCCCCTTTTGCTTCGCCGCATCAATAACCCCGTCCAAATCAACTTCACCGCCTGCTAATATTTCAAAGCCGTGAGAGGTTATCATAAAGCCGTTATCCGTGATCTTCTTTAAAATTTCCTCATTATTCATTATTTACAGAAAACAATTACTATTCAATTTATATAATAAGCGATGCGGTAATGACCGTATAACAAAACCCGTATGTTGCGATCGGACCAGTCCAATAAACGCTGACCTAAAAAAGGAAAATCTTTTAGAATTTCTGCTCTTTTATAAATTGAATTAACAAGTTTTATTGCGGCATCTTTATCATCTTCTGCTATATAATCGTAAATTTTCTTTAACCATTCTTCCGCTTCTTCCGTCCAGTTTATTTCCGCCATGATGTTATTCTCTTTCCCATTTCCCTGTGAGAAATAATTCTTCCCTCGTCAGAATCTGCTAATCCGCGGTTGACCACTCTATTAAAAGCCAGTTCTCCGAGTATTTCATCAAAATCACTATCATCCGGCTGCTCTTGAATAACTTTTATCATAACATTTTTTACTGCTGTATCCATTGTAATCTTACGATATTTTGTTATGTTAATTATTAGTGGATTTATAAATAAAAGATCAAATTTCAAACCCCTCCAGAGCCTCCTCAATACTATCCGCCTTCCCACGTCCAATTCCAAGTTTTTCATCGTCGGGTCACGCTCCCGACCCATGCGGAGCGGGTTTCACTGCGTTCAACCCGCTATGGATTTTAGTGAAACCTTGAGTTTCAATCAAACTTCAAACCCCTCCAGAGTCTTCTCAACATTTTTCGCTTTTCCGCCGCCCATCCCAAGTTTTGCATTGCCGTGTCCCCCCCCGCCTAATCTCTTTGATAATTCCCGTGCAACCTCCCCTGCATTAATCTTATTATTTGAGGAAGCGCAAACAACATTCGTTTTTTCGCCCGAAACATTAATTAAAATTAAAACTCTATTTTCCGGTTTTGTAAATTCCTTTGCTAAACTTATTGCATCCTTTACTTCAAGCCCGTGAGAGATATATTTTACTAAATTACCTGTTTTGAATTCCTCTTTTAATTTTTCTGAAACATTATTTTTCAAAGACGACTTTAATTTTTCAACCTGTTTATTGAGTTCCTTCCATTCTTCAAAAAGGATTTTGCATGCATCTGGTAATGTTTTTGCCCCGGGTAATTTTGATTCCGGGATGTCCCCGCCGAGTTCTTCTATTTCTGCACGAAGTTTCCCAGATTCATTTACAAATCGCTCCGTTGTTTTTGAGAGTTGCTCTAATGGAACGGAGAGGGCGTCGGCGGATCCTGTAAGTCCCCTTGTAACCAGGTATGAATCAGAGGGCGTTGCGATTTGTGTTTTTATAAATTTTACAAGTGGTTTTAGCGAATTTTCAAACAATTCCCTCTGCTTTCTTATATTTCTTTTAGCGGCATCCCCCGCAACGAATTCAAGCCTTATTACGCCGTCCTGTATTCTCTTTGAGCGAATCAGTTTTATGATCTCAACATCACCTGTTCTTCCCGTAAAGCCGCCGCCTTCCTCGCAGTGCGTTCCCCCGCATGCCTCGGTATCCCAGTCCTTTATGTCAACAATCCTTATATCTCTCCCGGGAACGGCACCTCCCTGGTACAGCCGGAAGCCGTATTTTTGCTCCGCCTCGTTTCTCGGGAGCGTGAAAATTTCAATCTTTCTGTTCTCGGCAATAATTTTGTTCGCAGCCCTTTCAATTTCTTCCATCTCGGAATCCGTAAGGGATGCGTAGTGTGTAACGTCCAGGCGAGCGATGTCCTCGCTTTTATGCGCCCCGCTCTGCCAGATATGATTGCCGAGAACTTTTCTTGATGCACCGTTTATTATGTGGGTGGCGGTATGGTTCTGCGTTAACTGTTTTCTCCTGTTAAAGTTAATTTTACATTCAACCGTATCACCTTCATTTAAATCAATTTTACCCTTGATTTTATGAATAACAACAGAATTGATTTTCTGGACATCCACTACGTCAAGATTTTCCATCTTCCCTGTATCTGCTTCCTGTCCCCCTCCTTCGGGATAGAAATATGTCCTGTCAAGGATAATAAAATTATTTTTACGGTCAATATTTTGGATTTTTGCATTGAATTTATCGACAATTTTGTAATAGTTAAGCTCAGTATCCTCAATATCCCCGGGAACTTCAATTTTCTCTGCTGTTTCAACCTCTGCTTTTTCGTGTTTTGCCGCAACTCTAATATAAAAATCATCGGGGATTTCAACATCAAGGGATGCGAAGTCCTTGACAACCAGCGGGATTAAGCCGTGCGAGTCATAGAGGTCAATTAAATCGTCAGTTTCAATTTTATCACCCCCTTTTTTCTTTATTTCATCTTCAACCCGTCTCACAACCACCCTGCCCCGCTTAACTGTACTCTTATATTTTTCCCCTTCGATGTCAACTAAATTTAGAATTTCATCTTTATTTTCAGCAACATCAGGAAAATCGTTTTTAAAATAATTTATCTGCGAATTGACAATCTCTGAAATCGGGATATTCAAGTTGAGGGATTTTAAAGCACGCATTGTTCTTCGCACAAGTAACCTGGCGAAGTATCCTTGTTTTACATTTGAAGGAACAACTCCGTCATTCAGCATAAACATCAATGCTCTTGTGTGGTCGCAGATAGCATACAAATTTTCCATTGGAAAGGTATGTTTATCGAGTTCGGAAACAGCGATGTTTAAGCGGTCAGCAACCTGTTTCTTTAGTTCCCTTAAATCGCCTTCGGTTTCAACGTTCAAAAAACCAGCGACCTTCGAATACTCGCCTAAAATTCTGTCGTCGCTTGCAGTATGAACCCCCGATTCGTTTTTCAGTTTTTCGAGGACACTTCCAAAGACCGCTTCATAAGCGCTTGATGTCCCCTGCGATATCCAGGCAAGCCTTTCCAGTCCATAGCCGGTGTCAACAACCTGCATTTCCATTGGTTTCTTCCCGGCGGGTGTATCTTCATACATCATAAAAACAAGTGTTGCAAGTTCAACACCCCCTACCATCGTTTCAAAGCAGGGTCCTGAGTTACCGCCGCCCGCCCAGTCAGCTTCAATGTACGAGATTTCCTCTTCGTTAATCCCTAATTCTTTTGTAAGCAGATCATTGCATAATTCAAGGGTTCTTTCCTTGAAGTAAATTTTATTATCCATTGTGTTGAATGCGTGGTGTGCCATCATCTCAAACATCGTGAAATGCCTGCCTGTTTTTCCAACATTGTCAATATCGTTGAACCTTACACAGGTCTGGGAGATTGTCAGGGGGTTAGCGGGCGGCTCTACGGTGCGGTTTATAACCCAAGGCTGGAAATCGTAAATTGATGCCTGGGTAAAAAAGACGTCGTCTCGCCAGCGAGCAGTAATTGGGTAGCGAGCAATTCTCGCGTGTCCGCGTTTTTCAAAAAATGAAAGATATGCTTCCCGCATTTCATGTAAATTTAATTTTTTATTCATCAGGGAGCGCCCGATGAATGTATATTCGTCGCACGGCGGTTCGCCGCAGATTTCTTTATCGCTTTGAGTCCAGAAGTGTCTCTCACACTTAGGACATCTCTTCTTCACAAATCCGTTCTCTTTGAAAAATTCAAGGTCGTATTCTGATTTTTGGGTCATTTTAAATTTTTTTGCCGCATTTTTGCCGCTATTTGCGCCAAAATATATGTCTTGAATTCAATCCTATCTGATTCTCCTTTTTCGAGCGATTCTTTAAAGTTCATTTCTTGTGTTTTTTCTTATTCTCTAATTTCCTGACTTTGCCTGTAATTTCTAAATAATTTTCACTGCTCACAACTTTCTTTCCTGATTCGTATTCTAATTTTCGCCTTGCATCTCCTGCGATTTTCCCGCCTTTTCTTGCAGCACCTACATTTTCCCCAAGACCCCTTGCATCTTTGCTTCTTGCTATTTCCGTGGTGGATGCCTCTCCGAGCATTGTGAAAATCAATTCTAAATCGGTCATGTGGTCCCTCAAATTCTGGTTTTTGAATCTTGCATCTAAACCCTTTATCCCCTTATGCTCCTGAATTGACACATCAAATGTTGCTTTAGAAATCTCATTTGTAAGGATTGCATAATCTTTTCTTTCTTCAACACCTCTTTGGTTCCATTCATCCGTTAGTTCCTGTCTAATCGCGATTCCCCTGAGCCGTTTTTCAATCCAGTCCTTGGGGTAACCTTTGAGTTCATAATACTCTTTTGCCCGCTCCTGTGCAAGTTCGGGGTTTTCTATTTCCTGTATTCTTTCATACCCAACTCTTGCAAGCCATCTCTTGAATGGCTCGGCTTTTGGCGAAGGAATGGACTGGATGATGCGGAATACATTTTCAGTATCAGCGCAGTCCGTAAGCCTCATTTTACCGTCTGGTGCAAGTAATTTCAAATGTCGACAAAATGTCGACAGTTCAATCCCACTGGATTCTAATTCTCTTTTTTTAAGACGGTACCAGTAATCTCTTGGTTTTATGCTGTCTGTCAAAACCTCCACCACATCAACTACTGAAAAATACCATTCATCATCCTGCCATGTTCTTCTAATTTGTTTTCCCCGAAATACGACTAATGCATTTTCTCGGTCCATTTTTGTTGATTTTTCTGGATTGTTTCAACCCCTCTTTTTTGTTTTATAATGATTTTTTTTGATTTATATTCTCCCGGATTCTCCTTTTTTAGCGATTCTTTAAAGTTCATCACCCATCAAAATTAAAATAAATATCATAATCAATAAACAACGGCTTTGTATCTGCTTCTCCTCCCGAATTTTCTTCCGCTTTTTTTTCTATTTCCTTTGGTTCGTAGTTTTTTGGTAGCATTTTTTTGATTTATTTATTTCGAAATTATTTCGGAATTTTGCGTCGCATTTGCGTCGCATCATCTTAACATATAATAAATGCCGCGTCCAACACCTTCCTGTTTAATTATGTTTTTTAATTTAAGGTTAGACAATTCTCTTAAAGCCGTGTCTTTGGATACATCAAGAAGTTGCATGCAAGCACTTCTTGTTATTCTGTTGTTTTCTTTCAAGTATTCAATAATTTTCTTCTGTCTTTCACTTAACTCTAAAAGTTTCTCTTCTTCAAATTCCTCCTTTGTCGCTTTAGTCGTTCTGATTCCAATTACAATATCTGCCTTAGTGTCCTGTGCAAATCTGGAAACTAAATTAAAGCCTTCAATATAGAAATATCCGGAAACGATTTTTGCATATTCAGATTTAGTCAAAAGTTCCTTTAGAACACCCTCTAATTTCTGATGTTTATTGTCTATAATGTTTGGATAAGGATTTTGATCTGTGTTCATCTTATTTATTAGTTATTTATTACCCTTAAAAATTAAAATAGCAACCTGGTATTGTCTATGTTGTCTTTTTGAGTTTGGTCATCCCCTGCAATTTATTTGGGTATATTCTTTAAACCCCAAAAATATCCGCATAGACCAGATACCCTGCACTTTTTTCAACCACTATCAAATTTTAACAAAAATTTCCACAAGGGGATATAATTAATCTTTAGCCCGTCTGCAATTTCCATTTTTTCAGTATCCTTGGTCACGATGACAAGTTCCTTTGCATTGATATTCTTTGACGCATCTAATGCGCCCTTTATATCCCCCATATCAATACTGTCCCCGTACTTTACTTCAATAGGAATATCATTATGCAGAAAATCAATCTCATGATATTTCCTCCAGAAGAATTTTGCCCCAATATGCTCCGCTACCGCATTTTCGGCAAGCTGCGGCAGGATACGAATAAGTTCCGTTTCATTGTGCGAGAACGCTGCTGCTAATGATGAGGTACTCAGATACGCTTTTTTTGCCTTTCTTGCGCTTGCTATCGGGCTTCCCCGCCGGTTATATACCCTCCTTATAAGGAATGCTCTTTCAAGATAAACAATATATTTTGAGATTGTTTGATAACTTACATTTAAACTTGATGCAATACTCTGGTATTTAAGAATCATACCCGGCTTTCTTGCAATTAATGAAAGAATTTCCCTCATAAGTTCCGGTTCTGAAACACCATGGATTTTTGGAATATCATGGAATATTATCTTATCTATTATGCTTGATATATACTTTTTTATTTTCTCAAAATTCTTTTCAGATATGATCTCCGGGAAGCCGCCATAAAACAAATAATTGTTTAATTCTTTTTTCAGTTTTCCGGATTGTATCAGAATGTCCTCTATTTCAATATCCTTCAAATAAAGAAACTCCTCAAAAGAAAGCGGATTTAGTTCAAATTCATATATTCTGCCCGCAAGACTCTCCTTTGTTTTTCTTATTGTGCTAGATGACCCGGAAACAATAAATTTTATGTTTCTTGAAAGATCATAGTATCTCTTCAGAATAACCTGCCAGTTCTCTATAGGGTTTATTTCATCAAGGAAAATATAGACCTCTCTTAACTCATCTTTGAGTATTTCATTCTCATATACCGTGATAACCTTTTCTATAATTTCCGGCTCTTTTCCAAGTAATTCATCAAATGAAAAATACATTATTCTCTTTTCATCAATATCATCAAGCAGATGACCTATAACCTGCTTCATCAATACTGTTTTGCCAACCCTTCTTAAACCAACTATTGCAATTGCCTGTTTGTCTTCCCTGTATTTAAGGATCTCTTTCATAAGAGTTCTCTCTTTAAAACCCTCTATTTCATCAACCCTTTTGTTTTCCCACCACGGATTAAACAAAAGAAGCCGCTCAATTAATTCCATATTTTATATTTTTGATTTTGATAAAACTTTTTTTAAAAGTTTTAATTAATATATTTTTAAAAATATAAATATCATGATTAATATACTGTCAAAAAATCAAAAAAATTTTGCAAAGCAAAATTTTAACTCGCAATATAATTTATATTGCGATAAAAAACTATTTTTCAGGTTCTAACAATATTACATACTCCATTCTTTTTCTAATTTTTCAATTAATTCCCTTATCATAATTCTCCAGTCAGGCCTCAGTTTCGTAGGAATATAATGGCTGGTTGAATTTTGGATGTAGATGTAATCTTTATTCGCATCTCTCAATTTCTCAATAAGATTTCCGATAAAGGTATTGGGTTCGATTTTATAAAAATCCAGCATTAACTCCATTGCTTTCATGAATTTTTCGTGATCGTATTCAAGGTTAAAGCAGTGATATACATCATAAATGTCCTTGCCTTCCGTGCGCGAATATAACGCAATAACCTTTCTTGCCATCAAATCTTCAAGTGCGTAAGATGTGAACATTACAGGATTCAGGGACATAAACGAAGATGAAAGCATCCGTTTCTCCGGAAGTTTTACGCATAATGCTTTATCATGGCTCAAATAGAATTCAATTCTGACAATATCTTTCTCACCCAATTCATTTATATATCTCATGTCAAATCGCATAGTTCTATGCATAAGCCGGGGTCTGGAAATTTCAAATCCGTCAATACCATTGATTTTTTTCTTTATGAGATATATTCTATCATCCAGATTTATTTTTCTGTGAGGTATGAAATCAATGTCAATATCTTCCGAAAATCTATCAACCCCCGACTTCTGAAAATAAATTTTGCTTACTGCCGTGCCCCCTTTTAAAATTGCGTCAGCACCAAAAATTCCATCAATCTGTTCAAGCAGCACATTTATCTTTTCGTTCTTTGACACATACTTTAACCCAAGACCTGACTTCAAGGCAATTATTCTTAATATGTCTTCATCCATTTTAAAATAATTCTGAAATTATATTTTCACCGCCAAGGTTGTCTAAAATTTTCCATTCTTTTATGTATTTTCCGGCAGATTTATTCCCGGGGAGTAATCTTGTGTTTGTCCTTATTCTTGATCTTAGATAGGATATTATAAACTGTGGAATTTCTATAATATTCGCTTTTTCCGCAAGTTCAAGAATATAACCGCTCCGCTGGCATAATGCATCAGATGCAAATTTCTCAAAGTATTTATTCAACTTATTCCAGTTACATCCTTCGTTCAGATACAATGCCTTTACAATTGTTGAATAACCACCGCTGTATTGCGGTTTATAAAAGCAATCGTAGAATGTTTTTGTCTTTGAAGAAACATAAACATTTTTGTAAAATTTTGTATCTATCGCCTTATCTCCCATTGAAATGTATCTGAAAGTATATTCCCCTAATTTTATCTTACGCGATTTTCCTGTTGTAGCGATAAATATAGTGAATGGTTCGTATTCAATTAGATCATAGATGCGCAGTGCTGATGAGAACGCTAAATATCCGGGGTATATTTGTAAAGCAATGTTATATGGATTTGAAATCAATGGTTTTTGCGATGGTTCATGTTGAATTATATAGACCCCCCTTCTTATCCTATACAAATATCCTTTTTTCGAAAGCGATGAACAAATCTTATTAATTTTCCCCCCGGGAATTTCAGGAAATAATCCCCCGATATCCTTTAGTGTTATTACATTCCCGCCTGCTTTTTTTATCAGATTAAATATCTCCTGCTCGGAACCCGTTAAATAGATATTTTTTTCCATTTAATACCAGTAATTAGAATTAAGTTAATAAAAATATCTATGAACATTTCTTCCTCACAAATCCATTATTCCTGAAC
>MCBC01000127.1 GCA_001723855.1 Candidatus Altarchaeales archaeon WOR_SM1_86-2
TAGACGGGATAAGTGGAATCCTCAGCAAACGGCATATACGAAGACTTGGTGTTACGGAAAATGGAAATATCGTTGGAATATTAACTGCAATAGAGTTGATCAGGCATTATTCCGAGCATTTAACAACAGCAGAAGGTGCGATGCAGAATGTTGTTATTCTAACCCCGCAACATTCCCTGTATGATGCAGTAATGGCTATGACCGAGGATAATGATTCCGTCCTGATTAGCAAGGATAACAACCTCTACATAATAACCGAGAAGGATGTTGTAAAAGCAATTGCATCGGGGCTTGGTACTGATACGCCTGTTTCAAAGATAATGAACGATGTCACACACACAATAAAATTTGATGATGACATTAATAAAGCATGGAAAATTTTTAATGAATTTAATATAAGGGTAACATCCGATGCGTCCGTCGGGGACGCGATAAATGCGATCGACCCCTACTATACGGGATGCGTTTTAATAGTATCCCCAGCTTCCGGCACACGGAATATCTTAAAAGACAATATATGGGGGATCGTTACGGAAAGGGACGTGATCAGGGCGATTGCAAGAAATGTGGATCTTGAAAAAAATGTATCTGAAATCATGTGCGATGTGGTGCATACGATAGATGCATATGACGGGATTGATGAGATAATAGAACGATTCGTTAAGTATCATGTAAGAAGGCTTCCGGTTATTTACAAGGACACCAGTCTTATCGGGATTTTGACGGTAAGAGATATCCTGTGGCCTTATCACCTGCATAAAATAAATGCAGAGAATGTAATGTGCGAACCAGTGACCGCAGGTGAAGACATATCAATAAAGCGCGCAGCAGAGATCATGGATTCAAAAGGCATAGGTTCCATTTTAATTATGCGTAATGACAATCTTCTGGGGATAATCACAGAGTCGGATATGTTGAATGTTATCAGGTGGGGAATGGATCCCGAAAAAAAAGTTTCCGGGATAATGACCGGAATCGTTCGCACGGTGGAGTATGATACCGAACTTGATGACCTAAGCGAGATTTTCCATAAGCGTCATGTCAGAAGACTGCCCATAACAAAAGAGGGAAAGATAGCAGGGATCGTAACCATAAACGAACTATTATTCAAGGAGTAATAATATGCCTTGCATCCGCAAGATCTCTGACGTGTGAAATTCTTTTTGATTTTTTTCCATATTTTATTTTAGGGTTTTAAAATATTAAAAAGTTAACCATGCTGACAATCGACGGATCAAAAGGTGAGGGAGGCGGGCAGATTTTACGAACGGCAGTCGCGATGGCGGCGATAACCGGGGTGGATGTCAGGATAGAAAACATAAGGGCGAACCGCCCGGATCCGGGACTTAAGGCCCAGCATCTGAACGGGATAAAAGCGGTGGCAGAATTATGTGATGCAGAGGTTAAAGGTTTGAATATTAAATCGCATGTCATAGAGTTTTGCCCCGACGAGATAAAAGGAGGGGAAATGAATATCGACATCGGCACCGCGGGATCCATAACACTGATTCTGCAGGCATTAATGGTTCCGGCAATGTTTGCAGACGATACCGTTAAAATTAAAATCAGGGGGGGCACGGATGTTAAATGGAGCCCTCCATTAGATTATTTGAGATTTGTAACATCAGGGATACTGAAAAAATCCGGATATGATGCAGAGATCAATCTGCTGAGGAGAGGGTATTATCCAAAAGGCGGGGGGGAGGTGGAAGCCGTAATACACCCCGCTGAGATAAAAAAGATCAATCTGGCAGGGAGGGGAGAGATTAAACGCGTCCTGGGAATTTCGCATTCGCACACCGGTTTGAGAAACGCTAATGTTGCACAGAGACAGGCGATGCATGCAAGAAAAATCCTGGTAAACAACCTCCTGAATCTCGGCGTCAACGAAGAAGTAAATATAAGGGAGGAATACCAGGATGCTTTTTCTTACGGCTCCGGGATCACCCTGTGGGCGGAAACAGAAAACTCTTTGATTGGAGCAAGTTCATTGGGTGAAAAAGGGAAAATGGCAGAATTGGTTGGAAAAGAAGCCGCCGAGGATTTAATCAGGGAAATAAAATCGGACGCTCCGCTGGACATGCATATGGCGGACCAGATTATTCCTTATTTGGCATTAGCAAAGGGTAAGGTCAAGGCCAGCAGGATAACCCGGCACGCAAGAACCAATGTTCTGGTTGTAAATCAATTCGGGTTTGATGTGGGAATTGATGAAGACGAGAATGTTATTTATTCGGGGTGATGAAAGCCGGCTGCAAAATTTTCAAACTTCAAACTTCAAGTTTTCATACTCAAATTTTTTCGTCATTTTAAAATTATTCAAAATTCTCACGACCTTTTTTAAGAGAATTTTATTGTTGGATGCGATATAATCATACCGCCTATCTACATTAACCGGTTCATTATCCAGTAAAAACCCGTCCAGATCAGTCAAAAATCCCCCGGCAAACTTCAAAATCGGATACGCCAGAACATTATAGAAATCCGAGGCATTTCTTGCTTCAACCATCAAATCAGCGGCATTTCGTGCAATTTCGCAAATTTCCATTCCAGCGTTATCCACTGCCCTTATGTCCTTACATAAGAAAAACAATGGAAAAGTTCGCTCAACCTGTTTTTTTGCTAATCCGGGTCCATAGCCGGGTCTCAGGTAAATTGTTGCCTTTTTTATATCGGAAACACCTTTACACATTATTTGAGTTCTCTTGCCAGTTAATTTACTGATGAAAAATGATTTTTTATTTTGAGTATAATAAATATCCCCTGATCGGAACCCTTCTACATAACCAAATTCCATATCTTTGAACCTTATATCTTCATTTTTAGAAGAAATCGCGGTCACGATACATGGATCGCCAACCCCCCTGTCCCAATTCAATGAACCGTCCACAGGGTCAATAAAAATAGAAAAATCTGCATCCTCGTTCATCTTACCTTTAAACCCCTCCATAAAGAGGTTGACATTGTAATCTTGCAGTAACCTCAGAATTGCCCTAACAGCCGCTTTATCAATCTCATGGGCGGATTTTAAATCACGCGTATTTGATAAAACATCCCCTGTGTATCCGATTTTATTTAACCTTTCCAGCAAAAGACTCCTGACTTCACTTGAAATTTTTTTTGATAACTCAAGGTATGCCATAATACTACTTTTAAAATAAGTTCATAAAAATTATCGGATTGATTTTCAACTTTTTTGAAAACGAAAAGAAAAGTCACAATTTTCGCGAAAAATCCAAATTCTTTTTTTGAAAACAAAAAATAAATCGAACTCCTAAGATGGTATTTTATTTTCATTAATTTATGTTCCTTAAAAACAAGAATGTTCGATCTCCTTATCTTGGCTTTGATTGGGATTCTCATCGGAATCGTAACCGGTCTAACCCCTGGGCTGCATGTTAATACCATTGCCGTGATCGGCTTATCACTGTTTCCCGCCCTTAACCTTTCACCGATTCATTTTGGAGTCGTGATGGTTTCGATGGCCGTAACCCACACGTTTCTTGATTTTATTCCCTCTATTTTTCTTGGAGCGCCGGAAGAATCCACCGCCTTATCCATACTGCCGACGCACCGCCTCCTGCTGCAGGGAAATGCATTTGAAGCCGTGAAATTAACTGCATTCGGAAGTTTATTCGGCTTGATATTCGCCCTGATTCTTTTAATCCCGGCAGTGATGTTTGTCCCGGTTATATACCATGGACTCCACGGGATTATCGCTTATATCATCCTCCTTTTTGTTATAGTCCTTTTCTTGCTTGAAAGAAAAACAGAGAAAATTTTGTGGGCCGTGCTGGTATTTTTTATTTCAGGGTACTTTGGCATTCTGATATTTGATTTGAAAATTATCTCTCCAGCGCAGGTCTTATTCCCGGTATTCGCCGGTTTGTTTGGATTGAGCAATATTTTATGGGCAATAATTTCAACAAAACAAAGATCCGCGCAGAGGGCAATGAAGGTGCCCCAGAACAGGTTCATTAAGATAAAATTTGACAAAAAATTCGCATCAGCAGGATTCTTGGGAGCAATCGGGGGAGCAGTTGTGGGGATAATGCCCGCGATGTCCCCCTCGCAGATTGGCATACTGATGTACTCGGTTTTTGGAGCAGATATAAGGAACTTCATAGTTTCCATATCGGCGATAAATACCTCCGATGCCATATATTCCTTAGCGGCGGTTTATACAATCGGCAATCCAAGAAGCGGGGTGGCTGTTATGATATCCGAAGTAATCGAAATAGACTTTAATACATTGTTATTGTTTGTCGGGGTTATAGCGTTTACAGCCATTTTTGCAACCTTGCTGCATATAAAAATTGGAAAACTGATGCTTAAATTTTATGATAAAATAGACTATGTAACCCTCTGCGCAGCATCATTCACACTAATAATAATTCTAATTTTTATATTTACGGGGATTTTCGGGGTAATGATCGGGCTTTTGGCTTTATTGATAGGGATGCTTCCGATCTTGTCCGGAATAAGCAGAACCCATGTTGTCGGCGTGTTGATATTCCCGACCGTTTTATATTTCATGGGGGTTGTTTGAGTTTATGAATTTTAAAAATATCTATTTTTCTTCATACGGGCCCTTTATTTTACCCGTGCTGCTGTGGCGCTCTGTCATACCAGCTATTTTTTTACTGTATTTAAGGGTCACATCTATGTCATATGCGTCGTCTGCACTGCCTGTAGAGCATCCGGATGCAGTTATCTGAAATACTTCCCCGGTTGAAATCGACGTATCGGCTGGTAATGTGAATGTGCAATCACCTGATGCGTTGGTAAGGGCTATAATCGCCCCCCCGTTATTTACCATGGTGATCACACCACTGCCGTCGGTATAGACCGCCCAACTCAATGGTCTCACCATCCCGAATCCCGTCATCGTTTTGGCTGTCACCTCGGGGGTAAGCACCCCCGGTTCTTTTTCTGTTTGCTGTTGGCCGCCCGGCTTTTCTGTCACCCCTTCCTTTTTCTCGATACACCCGCTCAATGCCGCAACTCCGATTAATATCCCCATAAGTACGAAAAACACAAATCTTTTCATCCCTTCTATCTTTTGGATTTCGTAACTACTCAGGCATCGAAGATTATACAAAAACAGATAGTGGCTGGGCGTATCCGCACAATTTCGTTGTTATCACACTATCAGAACTATATTTTTCGCAAAAG
>MCBC01000128.1 GCA_001723855.1 Candidatus Altarchaeales archaeon WOR_SM1_86-2
GTGATTGATCCGTTGGAGATGGTTGATAAATACGGCGCAGATACATTCAGGTTCTACATGCTGTGGACAACCGCTCCCTGGGAAGACCTCCGTTTTTCAGAAGAAGGAATGCAAGCAATCGGTAAAATGTTAAATATATTATGGAACACTTACTCATTTGCAAGAAATTACATGGATATTGACGGTTACGAATTTGATAAAGACGACCCCGGAGCTCTTGAAATCGAGGATAAATGGATACTGTCAAAATTCAATTCCCTGGCTCTTGAGGTGACCGATGGAATGGATAAGGTCTATCTACATGACGCGGTCCGCCCGGTATATGATTTTGTTCTTGAACTTTCCAGGTGGTATATAAAACTTGTGCGGGACAGGGTATGGATTGAATCGTCCGATCCAAGGAAGGTTTCTGTTTACTATACACTTCATACGATACTTATGGGGCTTTGCAGATTAATGGCTCCCGTAACCCCCCATCTTGCGGAGTATATTTACCGCGATATGACCGGAGAGGAGAGTGTTCATTTTACCGGCTGGATAAAAGCGGATGAAAAATTAATTGATAAAAAGTTAGAAGGAGATATGGCAATGGCACAGAAAATAATTGAATGCGCGCTGGCGGCAAGACAGGAAGCGGACATCAAGCTGCGCTGGCCCATAAGAAAAGTTACTGTAACGCCAAAAGAGCCGCTTGATATTAATGGCACAAGGGACATAATTTTGAAGATGGCTAATGCAAAGGAATTGTCGATTGAGAATGTAGAAGTGCAGTTGATCGCGAAACCGAATTTTGCATCAATCGGCCCGAAATTTAAGGGCGATGCCAAAGCAGTTGTTAAAAAATTAAATGAACTGGATGCTTCGGAAATTAAAAATTCAATTGATGAAAATAATGAATATAAGGCAGAGATCGATAATAAGGAATTTACTTTAACCTCCGAAGACTTAACCTTTGAAACAAAACTTCCCGGGAACATTGTTGCCGAAGAATTTGACGGCGGGATGGTTTATATTGACAAAACATTAGATGATGAACTCTACTCGGAGGCAATGGCAAGAGAAGTCATCCGCAGGATCCAGGAGATGAGGAAGGAAATGCAGCTGAATGAAACCGAGCAGGTGGATGTTTTTATTGACACGGATGAAGGGTTTGAGCTGTATGTTAAAGAGAACCTGAAGTTTATTGAACAGGAGACGAGGAGTAAGATCAGTTTCGGGAAGGGGAAAGGATTCGAAAAGGTCTGGAAGATCGAGGGTATTGATGCCGGGATTGTGATTGAGGAATAATAACGATAATATCATTATGGATGGTTTTTATTTTTATTGTATTGATCTTTAATAATAAATTGGGATTAAAATGATGCATGATCTGATTAATGATGCGATAGTTCACATAAAGAACTGCGAGAGAGTTGGAAAGGGGGAATGCAGGGTAAGACCTGCATCAAAATTGTTGATAGATATACTGAGGATATTCCAGAGAGAGGGTTATATCGGCGAGTTTGAACTTATAGAGGACGGCAGGGGAGACAGCATAAGGGTGGAGCTGGTAAGGAAAATAAACAACTGCGGGGTCATACACCCGAGATTCCCCGTAAAGCATTCGGATTTTGTGGGGTGGGAAAAAAGATACCTGCCCGCAAGGGACTTCGGGATTTTAGTGGTCACTACACCAAAGGGGGTTATGAGCCATAAGGATGCGAAGGTCCAGGGGACCGGGGGGAGATTGATTGCGTATATTTATTAAACTATAAATACATCTGAATCTTTTCTTCAATTTGCTGCTTTGGCACCGCTCCAACTATTTTATCAACAGGCTTTCCGTTCTTGAATATCAGAAGCGTTGGGATGCTGCTGATTCCGAATTTTGCTGCAGCTGCTCTATCCTCATCAATATTTATTTTAGCAAAAACCACTTTCCCGGATAGTTCATTTACCAGTTCATCAATGACGGGGGCGATCATTTTACAGGGCATGCACCACTCCGCCCAGAAATCAACCACAACTAAAGGGTATTTTACTATTGTTTCATCAAATGCCTCATCGTCCAGGTGCATTACTTCCTCCATTTTTGTTCGATTAAATTTTTATATTTATAAAGAGAATCAGCACACTAAAATCTTCTCTAAATCCTCCCTTTTCTGCAGGCCCTCCATTTTTATTTCTTCATTGATCAGGAGGGTTGGTGTCTCTGTTATATTGTACTGGTTTTTTACCGCATCTATGGTCGTTATGTCCAGATCTATTGGAAGAGCGATTAATATTAATCTGCTCCCGCATTCTTTTTTCAAGTCTAAAAGAACTTTACTCTGGACATCTTGATCCATGCTCTGCGTATAGTGCGAGTAAAAATAGATGAGTGTGCTGTAGTTGGCATTACACATTTTCTTCAGATTAATGGAGTTAAACCAGAATTGTGTATTCAATATAACATATTTCTTTTTCTGTGCTATCAGTGACGGCAGCAAACGATTTGCTGCTTCATATCGTTCTATTCTCAAACCCTCTTCATAAACCCTGTCTCCAAAGATAAGATTTTGCTGGATTGCAGCATCACAGAAATTTGAATAATTTGAATAATTCTGGAATGCTTGATACATCATGCTTTGCCCGAATGTCTCAAAGTAAAGTGTCTGCAGTCGCAGATCCTCTGACTGAAAACTCATTTTCTCCATCATATCTTCTAATTCGGCAACTCGCATAGAATCCAACCATATTCCAACGCCTACTCCGCTGATGAATATAATGGCTGTAAATACCAGCGTTTTCCAAAGTATACGGGTTTCCATTCTTTTTAATAAAAGATATAAACAAAAATATTAAATATCTACCATTCATATTTATTCTGCGCCATCCTAACACATGAATAAATTAATACCAACACAAATAAAAAAAGGTAGGGTAAAATGTAAACTGCCAATGTGAAATACCATATCAAACCTTCCATATGCCCGGTTTTTATTCTTAATCCTATCCAGATGTGAATGAGGCTGAAAACAAGGATTAGGGCACCGAAGATCGCAAACACGTTTGGCAAAAGGATAAGTGGATCAGTTGCAAGCACATCTGCCCCCGCCCAGTAGGAATAGATATTAAAGTAAATGACTTCAAAGACCGCTTTCAAAATTATATAACTGAAAACGCAGAATCCAAATAAGCCGATAAATAGTGTAATAGAGAAGTAGGGAACTATAAATAAACCCAATGTACCATAGTCCTTATTGAAAAATGCATACCTATACTTCAGTATGCCTCCAATAGCCCATCTTGTTCTCTGTTTCCACCACTGTTTGATTTTTTCTGGGACGTTGGTATAAACATCCGCGGATAGGGCAAGTCTTACCTTATATCCTTTCTCCTGCAATCCCCACACTATCTCAATATCCTCTGTAAGAATTTTTTCATCAAAGCCACCAACCTCTATGAGGGAATCCTTTGTGTATATACTCAATGGTCCGGGGGTAACATAAATGCAGTCAATAAATTCAAGCAATTTTCGTGACCATATAATAAGCATATACTCTATATGCTGAAGCCTCTGCAATAAATTTTTTGGGTTTTTTACCATTGCCGCAGATGTAACTGCCCCAACCTTTGGGTCATTAAAATACCCCATCATGTCCATGAGGGAGTTTTTAGTTGGATAAGAGTCCGCATCCACACATCCAACAATCTCGCCTTTCGCGTGAGAAATTCCAAAATTTAATGAGTTCGCTTTCCCGCCATTCTCTTTACTTATAACCTTTACATTATCGAATTTCTTTGCTATATCGTTTGCTATAGATGCAGTATTATCTGTACTGCCGTCATCTATAACTAAAATTTCAAGCAGGTTTTTCGGGTAATTGAGGTTTATGACAGATTTTAGTGTACCTGCTATCATTTCTTCTTCATTATATGCGGGGATTATGAGGGTTACAGAACGCAACTTCTCCGGAGTTGGATTTTCATGCAGTCTGTCTCTGTTCTCAAAAAATAAGATAAGGAGGAAAAAACCAAAATATAGCGAGATTGCTGCAAACATCAGGTATATTGCCGATATAACATCCATTTTATCTTAATTTTCAAACAACACCTTTCGTGGAAACCACCTCGTCATCGATAATTCTTGTAGCGTCATACAACGCCTTTGCAAGTGCTTTGAAGCAGGCCTCCACTTTATGGTGGTCATTTTCCCCGAAAACCGAAACGTTCAGATTGAACTTACCGTTTACAGCCAGTGTTTCTAGGAAATGCTCTACGTTCTCCTTGGACAGATCCCCGATCTTGACTTCCTTCACCGCTTCCGCAATCCCCTCCCAGTCCTCATCAAACGGGTCATAGAATTCAAACGGGTCTAAAAACCCGAGGTCCACGGCACCATATCCCCTCCCGCTTAGATCAACCGCCGCCGTAGCTAAAGAATCATCCATCGGTACGATCGCGTGCCCCATTCGTGCAATTCCCTTCTTATCGCCGAGTGCTTTATCAAGCGCCTGCCCAAGACAGATCGCTATATCTTCTACCGTGTGGTGGTCATCCACCTCGACATCTCCCTTCGCATTAATTTTCAGATCAAACCGCGAGTGTTTTGAAAGATTTTCAAGCATATGATTTAAAAAATTAACGGGTGTATTAACCTCCGCTTTACCTCCTCCATCCAGGTTTAATTCCAGTTCAATATCAGTCTCCTTTGTTTTTCTTGAGATTTTTGATGTTCTCATTTTTGTTATTTTTCTTGTTATAAAATTATTAAAAAATAAAATAGAATTAAAATGGAGGACTTAAAATCAAGGGTTGAGAAATACCTGGAGAAAGCAAAGCCGCTGTTTGTGAATTTAAAAAGGAATGACGTGGAGGGGGTTGATGAAAAAATCCTTGAGCACTTCCATGATATGGCGGTGTCTTACCACAGTGATGCCCTGAGTTTCTATGAAAAAGGAGATTACATAAATTCACTTGCAGCTCTTGAGTATGCCGAGGGCTGGCTGGATGCGGGAGCGGCATTGGGGGTCTTTGATGCTGTCCGGGAGGTTTAACTTTATATGTATTAGAAAGCATATAATTTCTTGTTTCAAAATACCCCTCCCTTCAGTTTATCCTCGATCAATGAGGTAAGATTAGAGTAAAGTACATCCTCATCGCCGCCGGTTAATTTTGCCGTCGCCGTCGCCACTTCCCCGCAGTATTTGAGCAGTAACTTGCGCTTATTCTCAACCTCTTGCGATCTCCTTCTCTTTGAATGAAATTGAGTGAATTTTCTTCCAAGTTCCTGCAGTGCTGATCTGATTTCTTTTTCAATGTTCTCTTCATTCGCGACACTTTGTTTTCCAGCGGATGTATATGGAATGTAGGTGGAGATCAGGTTAACAACCACGGTGATCGGGGCTTTGTTAAAATCCCCTATGTCATATCTCCTCCAATCTATGCTCCTAACTGCTTGCGTTATCGCGCATCCCCCGGCATCAAATAATAAAGGGGCGCGGTTGGCAAACCTCATGATTTCCGCCCCTTTCTCATCTCCGTTTTCACCCCCCTTTTTTCCGGCCCCCCTGCCGTATGCTACTGCCACCTCAATCTGAAATCCTATGCCCCCGGAATGCACTTTAGGCTTTCTTGTCAATACCGCTTCAAACTCGGGGTCCAGGATACTGAGCACAGACGCATTTATCTGTTCTTCACCAATCGGGCTTAGACCTTCTAATGAAGGTGCGAGAAATTTTACCCGCCTGAACGCATCAATGATCTCCTCGCATTCCGCCCATTTAAGCAACCCGGGCCTCTTTTTTAAGTTAAAGGAAACATGCTCCTGGATCTCCCTCACCTTCCCCCTTGACATTCTTGAAAAAGACTTTAAAAGAAAAGAGGTTGTGTTCCTCGCAACAGATGCTTTTGCCATCTGCACCAGGTCATCCACCTTTACCCCCCCGGGATGGGGCTTTACTTCCACGGGCAGGTCGGGTATTCTGCTTGAGGTTCTCTCAAAAACCGTCTTTTTACCTTCAGGGTCAACAAATGTTATCTGAGCGTGAGGGTTAACGATAGCGGTTCTTCTTAAATATTCATAAGGCCCCCACTCGCTTAAATTGTAGATAACATCCTTTACCTCGCATTCAACATGTGTGCCGTGCCAATTACCCCCTCCCAGGTTTACGATTTTATCTTGACCTGGGGGGTTATTCTCATCATAAAAGTCATTGAGCGTGGGCGTGTACTCGCCATAACTTTCATAACCGAAGTATTCGCTTTCATCATAAACCTGCTCTTCAACCACATCTGCTCTATTCTTCCCTGTGTCGATCATCAATTTCGCATCATAGATTTTTCCATCCCCTGTGGATGTTATTACCTTGAGTGGCTTGCCGGAGGTCATTTGAGAAAACATCGTCACGCCCGCCACTCCGATTCCCTGCTGACCTCTTAACTGAACATTCCTGTGGAATTTAGTTCCTGCGAGCATGCTCCCAAAAACCTTACCTATATGCTTTTTTGGAATTCCGGGGCCATTATCCCGCTCAATGAACCTGTAATGTTCCTTTCCGAGTTGCTGGATTTCCACGGTTATCTCCGGCAGTATCCCCGCTTCCTCGCACGCATCGAAACTGTTGGTTACCAGCTCATGAACCACGGTTGTAAGGGAGCGGATTTTTCCAGTATAGCCCAGGTGAGCCTTATTTTTTCGGAAAAAATCCGTAACCGAGATTTCCTTGAATTCCTTGAATAATTGATCTGCTTTCTTCTCATCAACCACCTTTCTTATTTTTTAATATAATAATTATAATTTCAAATAAATAAAAAATGCCAATCCACCCGATAGAAACCCGATATGGGAGAGCGGAAGTTAAAGCGATATTCGAGGAAGAAAATAAACTGCAGAGAATTTTGGAAGTGGAGGCGGCGCTGTCAAGGGCGCACGCTGCTGTAGGAAATATTCCAAAAGAAGCGGCAGATGTAATCTCGGAGAAGGTAAAGAATAGGGTTGTTAAGGTATCCCGCGTAAAGGAAATCGAGGCCGAGATAAACCATGATCTGATGGCAGTGGTTAAAGCATTGTCGGAGCAGTGCGGCGATGCAGGGAAATATATTCATCTTGGAGCGACATCCAATGATATCCAGGATACTGCTTTAGCACTGCAGTTAAAGGAATTCATAAAATACCTTGAAGAAGACCTTCGGAATTTAAAAAAGATTTTATTAAAATTGGCGGGCGAACATAAAAAAACGGTGTGCATTGGAAGAACGCATGCACAGCACGCTGTCCCGACAACCTATGGGTTGAAACTCGCAATATATGCCTGCGAGATCCAGAGACATATCGACCGGTTAAATGAATGCAAGGAAAGAATATTGGTGGGGCAGATGACGGGGGCTGTTGGAACACAGGCGGCCCTCGGCAGACATGCAGTGAAGATACAGGAATTGGTCATGGAAAATCTTGGGCTTAAATGCGTTATGGTATCAAACCAGGTCATCCAGAGAGACCGCCATGCAGAATTTTTATTAAATCTGGCATTAACTGCCGAAACAATGAATAAGATCGCAACCGAGATACGGAATCTGCAGCGCACGGAAATTGATGAAGTAGCGGAGGGTTTCGGGAAAAAACAGGTTGGAAGTTCAACGATGCCCCACAAGAGAAACCCGATATTGGCAGAGCGGATATGCGGTCTGTCAAGGGTTATAAGGGCTGATGCGTTTGCCCAGATGGATAATATCCCCCTGTGGCATGAGCGGGATCTGACGAATTCCTCACCTGAAAGAATTCTGATCCCCGAATCATGTATCCTCACGGATTACATTTTAAACTCAATGATTGACCTTCTTACAAATCTTGTTTTCAAGTTCAAAAATATTGAAAGAAATCTGATGATGTCGGAAACGATCATGGCGGAATCGATTATGATAAAATTAGTTGAAAAAGGCATGGGCCGCCAGGTTGCTCACGAGGTTGTCAGGGAGTGTGCGATGGAGAGTTATGAAGGTAGGGGGTTTAAGGAAATTTTGGTCGAGAACAAGGAAATCAGAAAGTATCTGGGCGAAGAGGAAATAGAAGACGCGTTGAACCCGAAAAATTATATAGGAACCGCGGTTGAGCAGGTTGAAAAGGTTATCAGGGAGTTGGGGTGAG
>MCBC01000129.1 GCA_001723855.1 Candidatus Altarchaeales archaeon WOR_SM1_86-2
CTTTCAGAAACAAACAGCGTAAGAAAGGTCTTCTGGCGCATGGACGATAAAGTTGAAAACTTACTCTACGGTATCAGGCAGGGAGATGACGCCGTAATTGTCGGCGATATGATTGTGAACATGGAAGGTCCGTATCCTTTGAAAACCGGGAGGAAGACGGGCTTGATTCACAGCTGCACCGACATTGTTGTTATGGGCGGAAAGCCCTTGTTTGCACTAAATTCCATGCAGGTTGACTCAATCAAGGAAGCAGAGGAAGTTGCAAAGGACCTGAAAAAACAAAGCGACGGCTTGGGTGTTCCGATTATCGGCGGGAATACGCAGATGGAAGGAAACCTTGAGCCGTGTATTTCATTCACCGTCTTTGGAAAATTAATTGATAAACCGATTCCTGATTCGGGAGCTGTGGAAGGGGATCGAATACTGATGGTAGGCGAGGTTGTTGAAGGCGAAATCGGCGAGCGGATTTACAGGGTTAATGTACGGTACAAAACCTTCTTTGAGATGCTTGAAAATAAAATTAACGCCGCAAAGGACGCATCCAGGGGAGGGTGGTTTGGAAATCTTGCAGAGATGCTCATAAAGGCAAAATGCGGCTGCACGCTCACCGGAATCCCGTATCCTAAAATTTCTCGCTACATGGGGGTATTTCTTGTTTCTGTTCCTGCGCCAGAGGTTGAAAAAATCGTGAAAATCGCTGCAAAACATAAATGTCCTGTTATTAATTTCGGGATTATTACAAAGGAATTGGAAATAAAATTAGGGAATGAAGTAGTTGTGGATTCAAAAAAAATGAAGGAAATGATTAAAAATTTTCCTTACTTGCAAAATCAAAAAATATATGTAATATTTTTATTTCCCTCCCGTTATTTCCCTGCTTATGAACGCTATTAAAAAGCAGAGAGTAATCAATAAAGTTATCTTCACAAAATGGGGATGTCTCATTCGTTTCGTCTTTTCGTTTTTTTAATGCTTTTTCAACTGCCAATATTGCTTTTTTGATCGGTTCTGATAAAACATAGCCTGCCATAATCCCATGGCTGTGCCCCCAACTATATTTTTCATTTACGAAGTCCATCACACCTTCTTCTACATATGGGCCCCCGAGTCTTTTTACTCTACCAAAAAGAAGTTTAGCCTCTACTGCCAAGTAACCATTAGGAGAATAATTATTCCAAGTAAATCTAATGTCTATTTGAGAATATTCAATATTTTTGCAAGAATGAATAAGATTTGGGGTAAGGATGTCTGCACGAATATTATATCTCTCTTGCTCTTTTTGCATTTCCTCCACCAATTTTATTGAGATTGTATTCTCAATGGTTTTACGGTCCTTAGTTTTTTGCAACTCACATATCTGTTTAACGACATTTTTTTGCTTCAGACGATATGTACCCTTGATTAATAAATTCAAAGCCGCCCTTAAATATTTTGGTTTTATCTTAAAGGATGGTACTCCGGTAAATGATGGTGCTCCCAAATAACCTGACTGATTAGGATGTTCCATTTTCACCCCCCATGTGATCTCTAATAATTTCATCGGCATCGTTCAACGCTGCTGATTCTGACCAGAATCGTTCTTCTGACGGTTTTATCATATACAACCTTTCTCCTTCGTACACCCTGAGATGTGCCAACGCATATATTTTTCCTACAATCTCTTTTTTCATATTTTGTGACAAATCACTTAAAGCAGCATCTATTCCCTCAACTTTTTTTGGTTCATTTACGCGTGTTGTTGTTCTGGATGTTTGTTTGAACTCAACCACAGTTAAAGGAGAATCTTCCCCTACTTCATATAATTGATAAATCAATTTTTTACCATCTAACGCCATCATACCATTTAATTGTTTGCACAATCTGTTTGCGTATTTTTCTAATTTGTCAAGTGTAGGATATTTTGTACTTCTAAGTGGTGCATTTTTTTTCTTTCTATTTAGAAAGTGATCTATTGTATAATTAATTGTATCATTAATAACAATTCTCTCATTCTTGTTTAATCCATACAAATCACAAACAGATTTGAATAAAGCATTTTCCAGATTCTCGATTTCTGATGAAGGGGCTGATCCCCATGTTTCACATAGCTTATTTTCAATAGCAATTACTTCATTCCATCTATCATCCTCTAAATCAAGGAGGGATTCAGGTAATGGGATATTGAGCCAATCCTTTTGTTCAATCATTCTGTAATGCCAGCCAAAACTATCCCCTAATAAAAATGCAAAATATAACCCAAGTTTAGTGTTAAGAATTGCATTGATTCTATGGGCGATCCATTCTTCTTTGTTATAAAAAGATACTCCAACAAACATATTTGAAAATATTGTATCATTTGGAGTAAAACCAGATATTGTTTCATTTTCTTTTAAACTTCTTCGGAAGATTAATAAAGGTCCTCTAAACAATTCAAGGTTTCTTTTTCGACCCAATTCTTTATAAGAAAAAGGTGGCAAAATTTTAGAATCTATGAAATATTTAAATTCGTTATTTTCCTCAAGATTAGGAAGTGAAAAATATTCGGAGAAATCACCCTCATTATACTTTGATCCACGATCATATCCTTTACTGTATTGATTTTTAGGAATTTCTATCTTATTTAGAACGGTTTTTAATGTAAATTTATAGCATTTTTGAATTAGTTCAAAATCCCTTTGTGTTCCTCTAAACGCTATCTTCCAAAGATGCGGGTTTTCTATTAAAAGATTATTGGATATTGTTTGAATATCCGGTGGATGTATAATTATATTTTCCCTGCGTTTTATCCCAGAATACCATTTGGGGCAGATATAAGTGATACATGAATTTGTTTTTGGGGTTTGTGGTTTATATATAATTATGCTTGCGGGCATTCCAGGGCTCCCTGCCCCTCCTTTTTTATCCCCAAACAATATTTTTGAGTCGGAAAGATCAGAAAGATTAAAGACCAACTCCACTGAATTTTCCTTTAAAAATGAATTTAACCAAAAATTACCTGCTGCTTTTTCCTGTTGATAGAAAATTCTGCTTGAGATAATAAATGCAATTTTAGTGTCTGGTCTGGCAAAATCCTTTACACGAATCATAATTGCTTGATCCGGGTGATTTCTATAGATGTTCTTTTCATTGCAATATTCAAGTATCCACTGCCTGCCAGATTCATGATCTTCTGGATCTCGTGGTGCAGTATTTTCTCGTAATTTCGTCCATGGAAGGTTCCCTACAATAAGGTCAAATTTAGTACTTTTAAATGGTTCATTTTCATTGAATACATGTTCAGGATTGCATATATCCTGCTTATAAAGTGTTGGGGGATAATTCTCATTCCATTTTTCAGGATTATAAATCAGTTTCGGAAATTTAAAATCATCCTTACATTCAACAACTTCACTAAGTTCCAATAATGCTAAGTACAAACTGAACGCAGTAACTTCAACTGCTCCCGGTTCAACATCCACCCCATATATCTGGTTTAATAATATTTCGCGAATTTCTTCACGATTCAAATCCCTGCCCGATTCAATTTTCTTTTTCCATACAATTCTACGGAAAGCATCTACGAGAAAAACTCCCGAACCGCAGGCAGGGTCAAGAATACGTGCATCATCTGATAAGTCCGGCATTGCTAAAGATTGGACTAATTCCACAAGATGAAGTTTTGTATAATGGATACTCTTTGCCCTCGCATCTGTCGGATCATTTGAGTGGGCGAACATCTCATAAATACTGCTTATTAACTCAATTGGGATTATCTCAAAATTATATGGCCATAACCGGGTATCATGACCTTTTTTTATTTTACCGCGTTTATCAAATTTGATGCTGCTCATAATTGCCCCCTCAAAAAATAAGCGAACAAGTTTCAAATGAGTATCTTCTTTAACTATATTTTCCTCGTTATCGTATATTGGAAATAAATCACCATTAAATGTTTTTCGCAACCAACGGAAAAAGTTATATATTTGTTCTTTATTTTTTAACAATTCTTTAATATCCTCGCAACCAAAGTTTTTCAAAACTTCTGGAGTGATTATTTTACTGTCTCTACGGTCCCACAGATATGCCATAAAAATACACCTTCCAAGGATTGCGTGGGCTATATGTACCGGAAGACCTACGTTATCGCGGGTTAAAACCTTCTCTGTATCCCATAAATCATCCAATAATGATTTTTCAACTCTCTGGTTAGGATCAAGGGTTTTTCCGATTCCATCTTTCCAAAATTTACCCGTATCAAACAATTCCCTCTTAAATTCTTCAGCACCTTTAAGTCCTTCGGAAGTTATTTTTAAAATTTTTAAGATATGAGTGTCCTCATCTGGTCTGGCAAAAGCATCGCATATCTGGACTTTTGTGGGACTAATTAACCAAAGCAGTGGGGCAATACCTGCATTCCAAACATCTTTCCTGATTTGTTTTATTTCTTGTATGTCTTGTTCATCATTAAGTATTTTGAAATATATGCAGGGATGTCCCGGTCTTCCATCAAGAGTCGCGGGAGTTTCATAAACCAAATCAATTTTAGTTCTCTCTGGGATTTCATCTGAAATAAGTTTATGGCGAAGGGCAATTCTATAGTTCTTTTCTGCTTTATCTGAATCAATAAGTCCCTCTACAGGTTCTCCATCCGTCAGAAAACCTGCTGACTCTAATGTAATCCTGAGCGGGTCTTTATGTATGGCATCTTTGCCTGGTACCTTATTCTGTTTTGTTTTTTTGTTCATTTACAAATTAAAATATTTACTATTGGACTCTTAAATTAATTCGATTTTTTTAGTTTATATGATGATTATATTTTGATTTATCGTTGTTGTCTGTAATAAATAAGTTTTTAGTTATATTAATTTAATCTTGCTTGAACATACAATTCAATTTATTTTTTAAATACCCCAGCATCTTTTGCTTTTTGAATATCAATCCCCATGATATTAAGTTCATTTTTATTGACTTCCATCCATGTTTTAAGTATGTAATTTACGACATCCGACTTTGACTTGCCTTTAATGCCAACTAATTGCCCTACAACATATTCCGTGTAACCGTCCGTATAAACCGAAATCGCCTTATTCATCTTTAATGTGTATAAACATTATTTATACATTTTTTAAAATGTATATAAACAGCATATATACTGTATAATATATTGGGGATTTAAAGTTAATAAATATATTAGTTTCAACCGGAATGCATCTCTATCAAATTTTAAATAAGATTATTTTTTGAATCCCCGAGTTTATCGTAACCGGATTGGTCCGGGTGCATAAATAATTTTTGATTGTATTATTGACAATCATTGAGTATGTATGAAATTTAAGTGATAAAATTTAATTTTTAATTATAACTCAAGTTTTTTATTTTTTAATAATCAAAAAATGGATGAAGAAATACAACAACTAAACTCTCTGGCCGAGGAGAACAGCGAGAAACTAAATCTCGTTTTAAATGAAATTAAAAAAGTTATTGTCGGGCAGGATGATGTTCTTAAAAAATTATTGATTTCATTGATTTCGGACGGGCATGTTCTTCTTGAGGGTGTTCCGGGACTTGCAAAAACGCTTATGATAAAAACATTATCAGAGACACTGAATTTAAGTTTCTGCAGGATTCAATTTACTCCGGATTTACTGCCCGCGGACATCGTGGGAACAAAAATCTACGA
>MCBC01000130.1 GCA_001723855.1 Candidatus Altarchaeales archaeon WOR_SM1_86-2
GCCACAACGGGCTCGATTATGGACCGGGTTTATCAAGAGGCAGAAAATGGAACAGATAATGCCGACATAATATGGGTGGCGGATTTCTCTAACGCCGAAGAGTTGAAAGAAAACGGAATGCTCCAAAAATATGTCTCGCCCGAATCCAAGAACATAATTCCCATATTTGTCGATAATGACGGATATTATACCGGGAGCAGGCTTCTTAACATGGTGGTCGCCTATAACACCCTGTTTGTAGAGGAGAAGCCCAGGAATTACCGGGATCTGCTGAATCCAAAGTGGGCGGGCAAGTGCGGCATAGTTAATTATACATCCGGAGCTTCCTTTTACACTACCGGCACATTAATTCAGAATGATGACTTTGGCTGGGGGTATTTCACTAAACTGTCAGAGAACCAGTGTAAGGTTGTAAACAGCAACCCATCCATGACGGATAAAATAGCGGACGGGGAACTCTATATAGGAGTAACCATTGATTTTACCGTCAGAAACCTTTTGAAAGATTCTCCTGATGCAGAGATAGATTATATATTCCCCGAAGACGGTGTCGTATCAATAGCCAGTCCGATAGCAATCAGCAGGGATTGCAAGGATGTTCGGGCATCCAGGATATTCATAGACTGGGTGCTTTCAAAGAAGGGGCAGGAGTTCATGAGCAAAGAGATGGGGGTTTCTCCCGTGAGGATGGACGTAGACGTTCCCGAGGGTATGGCGCCGTTATCGCAATTGAAGATCATCCCTTCGGATGCCAGAACGATATACAAAAATGAAGAGAACATAACGGGGAAATTCAAAGATATCTTTTCATGAAATTTAGATTATTTGAAGAAAAATGAGACTAACTATCCAGAGAAAAATAATTATGGTTATAACGATAGCCTTGCTTTTTTCCCTTGGAATTAATACTGCAATTAATATCCTTCAATTTCAAGAAAATTACAAAAAGGTCTTAATAACAAAGGTCGTGGTAATAGGAAAAGAGTTAAAATATACATCCGAGGATATGTTGGATTCAGGGATTTCCATAGATAAATTACCGAAAGCAAGCGAAAAATGTCAATATCTTGTGGACCACTATGAAGAGATCGGCTATTGCTATATCGCAGATCCAAAAATGAAAGTACTTCACCACAATGACCCGTCTTACGTTGATAAAATCTTACTGGTCCCGCCCCTCGAGGAAACCCTCTCGACTGAAGAGGCTCCTTTGAGGACGAGAAATTTTATGAAGTCACCTTACCATTGCTTAATAAAGGGGAGCAGGCAGGGGACATAAGACTGGGGATTCCTGTCCAGGTTATAAATGATGAAGCGGGACCTATCTTGCTAAATTCCATTGCAGTAATGCTCGCCTCCTTTGTTCTTGCAGTTTTACTTTCCATCGTTTTAGCCAGGGGCATTACCGGCCCGATTGAAAAATTAACGAAAACAGCGGATGAAATAAGTAAGGGCAATTTAGACATGGAAATAGAAATCAAGTCAAAGGATGAAATTGGCGAGCTGAGTGAAGCGTTTCACAGGATGGTTGTTAGTTTGAAATTTATGAAGAAGAAGAAATAATTTTAATAAAATTCAAATACAATATTAAATTAAAATGGCACTTGTCTCAGCTACAACAATCGGGATGTTTTTGTGCACCCTGCCTTTCTGTATCATAGCAGTGCATTCATTCAGGGAATATCTGATGGACAAACAGGATCCCAAGAAGAAGCATGTTTTCTATGCGTTCTTGTGCTTTTCTGCTGCGTTTATATTAAACCTGATTGCATACATATTTGTTTTACCGGACATGAGCCCGGGTAGATTTATGGCTGTAACTGGTCTTTTCAAATTATTTGATGCCGTTAATATTGCTGGAGTATTCTGGATTTTTGTTTTTCTCACGGATTTTATGAGGGGGATGAAGAAATATTTACCGCTTGTTTTCATTCATTTAGGCATTAGTTTGATTTTAATTTTTGGAATGCCGTATGGAGTGGATATAATTGACGGCACAAATTATGTAAAAGACCGTGCTGCTGTTAGTTCACTTGCGATATTGGCTTTCTGGTTTTTCTACTGGGGCATAGTTGCATACAATTTCTGGAGTCATTCAAAATTAATGACGAAAAGGGTAGCTGCACGAAGGTCTCAAATGATGAGCCTGGGGGGAGTATTTTCGGTTTTATCATATTTATGTGCGATATTTTCGAACGTGGCTGCCAGTGCGATTCTGGTACATCTTGCCCTATTTTTCGCGACGGCGGCGGGAATAGTTTTCTACGCGGGCTTTGTTGCCCCGGAGCGGCTGCGCAGAATGTGGGGGGAATAAATTTATATTTTCTAAATCCAATATTATATTGGTAAAAATGGTCTCCTTTATAGCAGTGGGTATACTTTTGTACACCCTGCCCTTCTCTATCATAGCGGTGCACGCACTGAGAGAATATCTGAAGGACAAAGAAGATTCCAAGAAGAAACATGTTTTCTATGCGTTCGCTTCATGGTCCGTTGGTTTCACGCTGGATTTGATCGGCGCCCTGCTGGTTGCGCCTGAGATGAGCCCAGCAAGGATCATGGTGATAAATGTTCTTTTCAGGTTATTTGACGCTTTTAACGTGATCGGGTTGTTCTGGCTTTTTATTTTCCTGAAGGATTTTATGCCGCAGTTGAAGAAATACATAACCCACCCTTGCCTACCTGTCAATTACGTTGATCGTGATTTTTGCAACCCCTGCCGCGTTTCACCTGACAACAGGGACGGAATACATAATAGACAGGGCAGAAATCCGCAATTTTGCGATAATATTCTTCTGGTTCCTCTACTGGGGAGTGATTGCATACCAGTTCTGGAGCTATTCAAAGTTAATGACCCATAAAATTGCGATACGAAGGTCGCAGACAATGGGCATCGGAGCGGTATCTGCGATTTTAGCTTACGTTCTTGTGATAACCGCCGAAGCATTTCAAAGCATGACCCAAGTATATCTTGCCGAAATTTTTGCAATACTTGCGGGTGTTGTTTTCTACGCGGGCTTTGTTGCCCCGGAGCGGCTGCGCAGAATGTGGGGGAAACAATGAATTTTTCAGATGGTTTTTATAATTTAATCCATGTTTAATATCCATAAACAAGAATGAGTTCACCAACCGCCATAATTGCGATCGTGCCTGCAGCAGCGGCATTCATTCTATTCTTTGTAGTGCTGTTCCTGAAATACAGGAAAAAGAGGGACAGGGTAACCCTGTATTTTATGCTCTGTTTTCTTTGCATCGGACTCAGCTACTGCGGATGGGTTACTCGCTCGGTATTTTACCCTCCCGATGCCGATGCAGAAACAGTTTTTTTCTGGTTTAAATCCACATACATGGTTGCTTCACCGTTTTGCGTTTTTCTTGCACTGGCCGCGTTTGAGTTTCTGAAGCCTGAGACCATCAGAAAAACCGGAAACCTGATTTTATTTGTGGCACCAATAGTTTTCCTTGAGGTATGGACGTTCTTTTCAACCCCCTCCATAGTAATTATAGCGGGGCAAAACGACGGCATATGGCCTCCTGTTTTATCTCTTGGATATGCCGTGATTGGAGGGTTCTATCTTGTCCTCATAAACTATGTTTTTATCCGGTTCTTGCTGGAGAACCCAAAGCATCGCTTATACGCTAAAGTCGTGTTAATGGAAATAGGGTTGATTTTCTTTACGTCAGGTACGATACTTGAGGCTTCAAAAATCGGCGTGGGGTCCGTGGAAGCATGGGGGTTATTTGTCAGATGGTTCACGGCATCGGGCGCATTGATAATGATGTATGCTTATATGAAAAAGTAGGCGTGTGGATAAGAAAGCCCCCGGTTTATTGTGATCCCCAGAATATATATGGGCAGAAGGGCTGGCAGCAGGGAACGAGATTATCACTTATAGAAGGCATTGACGGGTCGCTTATCATCCGGGAGATTAAAGAACAAAAAATTGATTAAAACCTTTTTATATTCAAATTTACAATTAATAAGTAATACTTATTAAAATGGACATAGCAACAGTATCGAGCAGGGGGCAGTTGGTAATACCAAAGGACGTAAGGGAAGCAATGGGAATTAAAAGCAGGGATAGGTTTTTTGTTATGCAGAAAGACGACAGTATATTATTGAAAAAGATAGATCAGGAGAGGGCTAAAAAGAGAATGCTTGAACTTATGGATTACTTTTCAGAGAAATTTAAGGAAGCGGGGATAACAAGGGAGGATGTGGAGAATGAAATCAGGGCATACAGAGAAGGAAAGAGAAAATTAAAATGAGAATTACAGTAGATACAAATACCTTAATTTCTGCTCTGGGATGGAAAGATAGTAATGAATGGCACTTAATACAAAAATGTATTCAGGGGGATACTAAATTAGTATTGAGTGAGTCAATTATAGAGGAATTTACCGGTGTTATTCATAGAGAAAAATTTAATTTCATTCCAGCAAAAAAGAAAAAGGAATTTATTGAAAATTTAACTGAAATTTCTGACGTGGTTGAGCCGGTTGAGAAAGTAAATGTAATTAAAGACGACCCAGATGACAATAAAATCCTGGAATGTGCTTTATGCGCCGGAGTTGATTATATTATCTCCGGGGATCATCATCTACTGGATATGGAAGAATACCGGGGCATCAAAATAGTCAGGACCCGGAGGATGCTTGGCTTACTTAAATAAAGGTCAAGAGAATGAAGAATAAAGCCCCCGGAGGGATTTGAACCCTCGACATGCTGATTACAAGTCAGCCGCTCTGCCAGTCTGAGCCACGGAGGCATAAATTTTATCTTGATTATTACTTAAATTACTACTTAATCATATTATTACTTTCCAATACATATAAAAAAATAACTATGAAATTAACCGCAAAAAATACAAGATCACTTTCCGGCACGGTGAATGCCCCGCCAAGTAAATCATATACCCACCGGGCAGTCATTATCGGTTCGCTGGCAGGGGGGGAATCGAAAATAATCGATCCATTACTTTCTGCCGACACCCTGGCAAGCATTAACTCCTGCAGGGCAATCGGTGCGGGGATTGAGGTCAGGGATAACAGGCTGGATATAAGGGGCGTTGGCGGCGAACCGACAATCCCGGGGGATGTGATTGATGTTGAGAACTCCGGGACAACGATAAGGATCATGACCGCGGTCTCGGCGTTGTGCGGCGGGAGGGTAACCCTCACGGGAGACGAATCTATTCAAAAGCGCCCAATGGAGCCCCTGCTTGATGCGCTTGAGCAGCTGGGGGTTGAAACAACGTCAAAAAACGGCAAACCCCCCGTTTCCGTCTCGGGCCCGATAAAGGGCGGGAAATGCCGGATCAGGGGGGACATAAGCTCCCAGTTCATCTCCGGGCTCTTGATCGCATGCCCGCTGGCAGGAAATGATACCGGGATCGAACTAACGACAGAACTCAAATCAAAGCCTTACGTCGGCATGACCATCGATACGCTGGAGAAGTTCGGGGCTGAGATTGATTTTTCCGGCAACAGATTCAAGGTAAACGGCAGTCAAACCTATACCCCGGGCGAGTATGTTGTTGAAGGCGACCACTCGTCCGCCGCTTTCATCCTCGGTGCCGCAGCACTCACGGATTCAGAGGTTACCGTAAAGAACCTGTTCGGGGATTCAAAACAGGGGGATAAAAAAATTGTTAAGATACTGGAGGGGATGGGGTGCGAGCTTGAAGTCGGGGGGGATTACGTCAGCGTTCACGGAAGCAGCAGGTTGGAGGGCGTGGAGGTTGACCTGTCCGATTCCCCGGACCTTGTACCGATAGTTTCCGTGCTCGGCGCGCTGGCTGACGGAAAAACGACAATAGTGGGGGTTGAGCACGTAAGGTATAAAGAATGCGACCGCTTAAGCGCGATGGCTTCAGAGCTAACAAAAATGGGAGCCAACGTTGACGAATTTAAGGACAGTCTGTCGATTTCCGGGGTCAGGAAGCTGAAAGGGGCAAACGTGGGCGGCTGGAATGACCACAGGATTGTTATGGCATTAGCGGTTGCGGGATTAAGGGCGGAAGGCGAAACAAAAATAAGCGATGCTGAGACCGTAAAGATATCGTTTCCCGATTTTGTTGAGGTCATGCAAAAACTGGGCGCACGAGTTTTCCAGGGTTAGGTTTGTTTATGCTGAAACAGGATGAGCATCAGAAAAGGTGAAAGTAACTCGCTGCCGAGGTGATCCGAAAACACTCTGAAAACATTTTCATAACCCCGGATATATGCTTGTTCATCCAATAAATTAAAAAAACAAAATGAGAGATACAAAAAGTAAACTCAAATTTCTGGGAGCATTAATCTTAATACTGATCGCGATACTTTTAATAGCAGATATCTTGGACTTAATCAAAGGCGGCTTTATAGATAAAAGGATAAAGGAGATAACCATTCCTGATGGTGTGGGTGCCAAAATTACGGGAGTAAAAGACGGTGTAAACGATGGTATTGAGCTTAAGACATATAATAGGGATGGAACAACAAACACAAGGAATTTTCCGATAGGAGATTATATCTTCAATACGGAATATGGCACAGTAAGCATAGACGAAAATCTTGGGGTTGACATTTCAAATGAGAGTGAATGGTGGCAAGGGATTAGAATATGGGGCTCAGGTGTCAATGGTTCGCTGTTATGCAGAGAGGAGGTCAGAGATGGAAAATGTGAAAAAGTTCAAATTAGGATCGGGGATCCTGACCCTGCATGCGAAATTTTGAAGAATAGTGATAAGTTTAAAGAAATTACGAAAGGTAGGGAATGGAATATTACCGAAGCGGGTATCAACATCCACTTTTACTCAACCAGCGGCGAGATATATGCTTCATTCGCTCGTATATTTTTTGTTGTTGATAATGAAACATTTTATAGAGCAACTATTGATCCGGAGACCGATGAAATTAAATACATACATGAGATAGGTCCAAATACCTGCAAAGAAGTGTGAATTGGACGATTTAAGGATGAGATGCGGGGAAATAACGGGACATTCTCCCGGATTGAAGTAATATAAAAAATATATTAATAATAACGATGAAATTGGTACCAAAATTAATACTCGCAGCAGCGGTATTTATCGTTTCGGGATTTGTGCTCGGGATCAAACTGTTGAACCCCACGCAAATTCAGATTACAATTGAGGGCAATAAAACAAGAATCCTGCCGATTCAGGAATTTTTTGGTTTCTATGATGTTTTAATAATCGTTTTCGCAACAGCAGTTTTATGTATTACTGCAATGTATATTCTGTATTCCAATAGCGGCAATAATAAGGCAATTGAAAATGAAAAACGGAAAGTTGAGTTGGAGAAACAGAAATGGCAGCACACATTGAAAACATTAAAAGATGATGAAAAAACCATATATGAAGCGATATTCCTTGAGGGTGGGCTTATGTACCAGAGCGAGTTGGTTGCTGAGGCCGGATTTTCGCATGCGAAAGTAACGAGATGCCTGGATGCGCTGGAGAACAGGGGTCTGGTGGAGAGGAGAAGGAAAGGGATGGGAAATATTGTTCTTCTGAGGTGAATATTAGGATTTTTGATGATGGTTTTATTGAGTGGGGTCGTAAGTGCTTGCGATCACTACTGTAATTCATGCGATGATTGTGAGGCAAAGATAACTGCAGCATCCACTGGAGAAACTATATGTTTAAACCAGAATATAACTAACCATGCCGAAACCTGCATTAATGACCCTTCCGGATTTAGCAATAAAATATTTGACTGCCTGGGAAATACGATAGATGGGACTGATGGATTTAATACCTATGGAATTTATGCAGAAAATAGAGAAGATTTAACGATAAAAAATTGTGTTTTGACTGATTGGATGAGTGGGATTCGTTTATACAATTCAGACAGCAACACCATCACACACAACACAGCGAATTCAAATAGAGGCTATGGAATCGGCATGGTGTATTCTGACTTCAACACCCTCATACACAACAACTTCAATTCAAACGATTATGGAATTTCTTTATCTTCTTCATCACACAACACCATCACACACAACACAGCAGATTCAAATAAGCATGGAATTGGATTAGGTTTTTCAAACAGCAACACTATCACACACAACACAGCAGATTCAAATAATTATTATGGGATAAGTTTAGGTTATTCCTCACACAACACCATCACACACAACACAGCAGATTCAAATAATTGGTATGGGATCGAGTTATTTAAGTCAAACAGCAACACTTTTATGAACAACATCGCAAATTCAAATAGTCAGCATGGAATCCATATATGGAATTCAAACAGCAATACTATAATGAACACCACGGTAAACTTTAATAAAGAGGTTGGGATCTATCTATCTTATTATTCAAACAGCAATACTATAATGAACACCACGGTAAATTTTAATAAAGAGAAGGGTATCCGTCTGTCCTCTCATTCAAACAGCAACACTATAATAAACAATACAGTAAATTTTAATACTGGCCAGATACCCCCTGGTATGGGGATATCATTATCGGGTTCAGACAGCAACACTATCACATACAACACTGTAAATTCAAATAATTATGGAATTGATTTATTTGAGTCCTTATACAACACTATCACATACAACACCGTAAATTCAAATAGTAAGGACGGAATTCATCTATTTAAATCCTCAAGCAGCACGCTGTCCAACAACACAGTAAATGATAACGGCAATTATGGAATTTATTTATGGGCAAATTCTGATAGTAATGATTTAATGAATAACAATATAACAAATAACAATGCTGGCATTTACTTTTCTTCTGATTCAAATAACAATGACTTAATTTCAAATTTAATCTGCGGGAATGGTTTGGATGTGAAGGATGAGGACACAAATCCTGGTGATGAAAACACCTGCGATACAACACAAAGTTATGATGATATGACTAACGGAAACCCCTGCACTCATTCCTGTGATTCATCATCAGTTGAAATTTGTAATAATGGCATAGATGATGATGGATTAATAGATTGTTGCAATTCTTATTGCCCATGTCCAACCGGACAGATTTGTGATGCAACCATCTGCACTTGCTACACCCCACCAGCAGTAGAAAATACAAGTTTACTGATAGAGAAATGGGCTGAAACCCCGCATATAGCGCCGGGTGAAAAAGTACGCTACTGGGTTAGAGTGCTGAACGCAGGCGATGAACCCGCTGCGAATATCACCGGATTTAAAAATGGTCCGGCTGTGAATGTAAGTGAGGACTGCACCAATGTTATCAGTACAGAGAGTTCCGGTTACGGGGGCGATTCTACATATACCATAGTCGGCAATCTCAATCCCGGGGAGAAGTGCAGGTTCATGTACGAATCCGATACTAGCCCATCAACTGCCGACGGAACATATATTAATACTGCGGCAATATACTCCACACAGGAGGTAAATGACTCCGCCTATGTCACCGTGCTGGGCAGGAGGTAAATGACTCCGCCTATGTCACCGTGCTGGGTGACGGGAACAATCCCGGCGGGCAGCAGAACCCGGAGACGCCCCCTGGAATTCCTGATATTAATGTGCTGCATCTGAAGAAGGGCTGGAATCTGGTATCAATTCCGTCCCAGCCGGAAAATACATCCATAGATGCCGTGCTGGCATCAATAAAAGGAGGGTATAAGAGTGTGTTTACCTATGGTAATGGAAATGGCTGGGGGTATGCAGCATATATGGACGGCGAGCGATTTGGAACTCTAAAAACAATTGAATCCGGCGGGGGCTATTGGATATACATGCTCAATGCAGCAAATTTAACCATGGATGGGGAAGTTATGGATAAAAACATACCTCTTAAAGAAGGCTGGAATTTAATTGGATGGCCATCAAATAAGACAATGCCAATATCCGAAGCGTTAGCATCTATTGACGGCAACTATAACAAAATCTTTGCTTATAATGACGGATGGGATTACCTGGCAGATGTTGATGGCGGGCAATTTGGAACTTTAAGTACTATGAAACCTGGAAGAGGCTATTGGGTATACATGAGTGCGGCAGATACCTTAGTCGTGGATAATTAATTTTTATTTTATCCCATGTTTCCCACCCAAAACGAAAACCAACCCCCTCTAAGGGGATTGTTCTTTTAATTTTCGGTATTACATAACTTCTTTCTTCACTATTTTCCTACCTTA
>MCBC01000131.1 GCA_001723855.1 Candidatus Altarchaeales archaeon WOR_SM1_86-2
AGAACGGTTTTGTCGTTCATCGTATCCATCGCGATCCTCTACCTCGTTATATCAAGCGTAAATGTCCGGAGCACAATTGAGATAATGACCGGCGCTGACCCTTTGCTCTACATCTGTGCCTTTGTCGCATACTACCTTACTTTCCCTCTCAGGGGGTTGAGATGGAAGATACTGCTTGAGAACATCGGTTTTCAAAAAAATATAAAAGATCTCACGGAAATCGTATTTTTGTCCTGGTTTGTTAACTGCATACTCCCCGCGAAACTCGGGGATCTGTACAGGGCGTATCTGGTGAAGCAAAATTACTCGTTCTCGGGCTCAAAAACACTTGGAACGGTTTTCATTGAAAGATTGCTTGACCTTCTTCTTCTGCTTGTACTTATGAGCATACTATGTGTTTTGATTTTTACACGAACCCCTGCTCCAATAGTTGACGCATTAAAAATCTTGCTGCTGCTTATCCTGGCCCTGACCATACTGCTGTTACTTCTGAAATTTCGACCAGATGCGATCGTAAGGGTGATCGGATCAATAAAAGTTCCGCAGATAGAAGATTACATTATGAGATTCAGGAGCGGCATTTCAGCGATAACCTCCCGAACTATGCCGTCGTTAATATTCTGCACCGCTGCGATATGGTTGCTTGAAGCGATGCGGTTGTTTTTTGTTACCCGCGCGGTGGCACTGGATCTCCCGTTAACTGTCGTGCTGTTTGTCGCATTTGCGGCAGCGGTTCTGACGGCAGTTCCGATCACTCCGGCGGGATTGGGTGTTGTCGAGGCATCCATGCTTGGGATTCTCGTCATGGTTGGAATCAGTGCGGATGCTGCCTTATCTGTTGCACTGCTGGACCGGTTTATCAGTTACTGGAGTTTGATTGCCATAGGCGGAATAACTTTTTTTATGAGCAATAAAAATCAATAAATTAGCAATCAAAGAGATAATTATTGAATGAAAAGGATCCAACGGATGTAGTTGAAATGGTAATAACGTGAAACCTTTTTTAAGGTCAAAATTTAATAGAGGATACAAAAACGCAAAAGTTCACTTTACTATAAACGAACATCTACCAGAATTTGAGAAAAATAATGTGTCTTCAAAGTTATTGGCTAATGAAGTAATATTATAGACTACAATAAAAAATAACACCCACAGATATCATATCCAAACAAAATGGCGCTTGATATATCCAAACATAAAGATTTGATATGGGAATTGGCAAAAAGGGATTTGAAAATAAGGTATAAAAACTCTGCATTGGGTTTCCTGTGGTCTCTATTAAACCCATTTTTTTTGGAGGAACCGCAGGTGCTCTTCAAAGTATTGTTGGCAACGCCGATCTCGTAAGAAAGATCTACTTTCCAAGAGAGATTTTAACAATTTCCAGCGTTCTTTCAGTGTTTGTAAGCACATTACTTGAATTCTTAGTTTTACTGATGCTTCTACCTATCTTAGGTGTCAGCCTATCATTTCTTGTTTTACTGTTGCCTGTTCTCCTGGTTCTACAACTGATATTTGTATTAGGTGTTTCATTCATTTTATCGTCCATGTATGTGTATTACAGAGATATCGCACATATATGGGAGGTTGTAATGCAGGCAGGTTTTTTTCTTACCCCGATCTTTTACCCCAGCGTAATGTTTGTTATCTCACTCGTTTTCCTGTTTATGGGATATCATATATTTAAGAAATTAGAACCAAATTTTGCAGAGGAGGTTTGATTTAAAATATAAAAAATTAATATATTATTAAAAAGTGAATGCTATAGAAGTCAATAATGTATGGAAGAAATTTAAAATTCCTCATGAAAAAAGGGACACATTGGTTGAGAATGTAGCAGGTTTCATTAAGGGAGAAAAAGCCGCTTATGAGGAATTCTGGGTGTTGAAAGACATCAACTTTAATGTCAAAGAAGGAGAATGTCTTGGCATTATCGGAGAAAACGGCAGCGGGAAAAGTACATTATTGAGGATAATTTCAAACATTCTCCCAATAAATAAAGGTAATGTTAAGGTTAGAGGCGGCATAGGACCATTTCTTGAACTTGGCACCGGATTCAGGGGAGATTTAACTGCAAAGGAAAATGTTTATTTATATGGGCATATAATGGGTTTAAAGAAGAAGCAAATTGATAATGTAATAGACAACATTTTTGAATTTGCTGAACTTGAGCGATTCAAAGACATGAAACTCAAGGATTTTTCATCCGGCATGAGCATGAGATTGGCATTTTCAACTGCGATTGCTACAAACCCTGATATTTTATTGATAGATGAAGTGTTAGCGGTAGGGGATGAGTCCTTTCGGAGAAAGTGCATGGATAAGATTATGGAGTTTAAAAGTGAAGGCAAAACAATTGTGTTTGTTTCACACAGTTTAGCATCTGTAAAAAATCTGTGCGATAAAGGTATATGGCTTAATGACGGTGTTATAGAAACACAAGGTTCTGTAGAGAAAGTTGTCGGATTCTATCTTGAATCAATCAGAAAAAAAGAGGAGAAGGAACTCTTGAAAGAGCATAAAAAGACAGAGGAAGAAAAACAAAAGGACAGATGGGGCTCTGGAGAAATTGAAATTACCGATGTTAAATTCTTTAACAAAGAGGGCAAGGAATGCCATGTTTTTGAAACCGGGGATAATATGGTGGTGAGGATGAAGTACATGGCGCATAAGGAAATTAAAAACCCTATTTTTCAAGTTCAGATAATCAGAAATGATAATACCTTCATATGTGGAATGAATACAGAAAGAGATAATATAAAGATTAGCACGTTACCAAGAAAGGGGAAAATTGATCTCGTTTTTGATAATTTATCCCTACTCAAGGGGGTTTACTTTTTTAATGTGGGAATTTTATCCAATTGGGATGGGCCACATTATGATTACCATGACAAACTTTATAAGGTTATAATAAAAAGTAAGAAGTGTGACGGAGCGGGAATTTTCGTGAACCGCCATAAATGGATAATAAAAAAATGAAACAAAAAATTTTAGTGATGGGTTTGGATGGGGCAACATTTGATTTGATAAAACCATTGATTAAAATGGGAAAATTGCCAAATATGGCCAAGTTAATGGAAAGTGGGACCCATGGTGTTTTAAAATCAATAATTCATCCAATAACCCCCGCAGCGTGGGTGTCTTTTTATACGGGAAAAAATCCAGGTAAACATGGTATATTTGATTTTAGGGAACGAAAAAAAGGAAGTTACGATACGCAAATTATCAATGGAAGTTTCTGTAAAGAGAAAAGTTTGTGGTCTATTTTGAGTGATAATAAGAAAAAAGTTGCGATTATAAATGTGCCCATGACTTTCCCACCAGAACCAGTAAATGGTTTTTTAATTTCAGGTATGGATTCTCCAAGTAATGATGTAACGTTTACCTATCCACCAGACCTGTATATGAAATTAAAAAATGAAATTGGTGAGTACATAATTGATACTCGGTTTAACGAAAATACTGAAAAAGACCAATATATCGCCAGCATAGATAAGATGATAAGGGATAGAGGAAAGACAGTAAAATATTTTCTAAGAAAATATGATCTTGATTTTTTGATGGTCGTTTTTGTGGCCACAGACAGAGTTTCTCACGCATTTTGGAAGTATATGGATCCAAATCACCCTGATCATGATCAAAAAGAAAAGGATAAATATGGAAATGTTATATTTGAATGCTATCAAAAAATAGATAATGAGATAGGAGAAATTCTTAATGTTGTAGATGACAACACACAAATTATAATAATGTCCGATCATGGTTTTGGTCCGTTATATAAGGATATTTATATAAATAAATGGCTGATGGACAAGGGTTTGTTAAAATTAAAGGAAGAAGCAGATGGCGAATTAAGAGTATCTAGTGTTGATTGGGGAAATAGATTCTCTAGTGTTGATTGGGAAAATACAAAAGCATATTCATTTGGATTTTTTGGTAATATTTTTATTAATTTGAAGGGTAGAGAAAAGAGAGGTGTTGTAGAACCCGGTAAGGAATATGAAGATGTAAGGGAGTATATAATCAATGGATTATACGATCTTTGTGATGTTGAGGACGGTAAAAAAATCGTAGATAAGGTTTATAAAAGTGAAGAGTTATATTTTGGTAAAAATAGTGACAAAGCACCAGATTTATTGATTAAGGCAAGAAACTATAGTTATATGGCTAGGGATTCTTATGAATTTAAGTTTGATGACATCGTAAGTAAACCAATAATAAGCCACTCGGGTAACCATACTACGGAAGGCGTGTACATAATATCAGGAAAGGATATTAATAGTAATTTGACTTTAAATGCGAGTATATTGGATGTCGCACCAACAATATTACATATGATGGAGATTCCAATTCCATCCGATATGGATGGTCGTGTGTTAAAAGAAATTTTTAAGGATAACAGCAAGTTTAATGAAAGAGAAATAAAATATCGGACACATTATGAAGAGTGTAGTGAAAAAGAAAAGATTAAGGCAGCAATAAAAAAATGCATTAATGAGGAACATAAGGACAATCTCGATAGGATAAACATTCGTGATATGGAATCCACAGGTAAACGCATAGTTCCCGGTCAAGGTAAACCACTTGAACGCCTAGTTCCCGGTAAACCAGAACTTAATGATACTTATGTTGAGCATATATCTAGATACATCTTTGCAAAAAATTACATTAAAGACAAGACAGTATTGGATACTGGTTGTGGATGCGGGTACGGCTCTTATTATTTAGCAGAGGAAGGTGCTAAAAAGGTTGTTGGTGTAGATATATCAGAAGAGGCGATAGAATACTCAAAAGAGCACTACAAAGACGAAAAATTAGAATTTAAAGTTATGGATTGTACTAATTTGTCTTTTCCTGACAATAGTTTTGATGTTGTTGTTTCTTTTGAGTTGATTGAGCATATTCCCGAATATAAAAGGCATCTATCTGAAGTGCAACGCGTACTAAGAAAAGAGGGAGTATTTATAATTTCTACACCAAACAAAAAAATATATTCAGATTGTGCAGAGATACCTCAGAACGAATTTCATGTTAAAGAGTTCTATTTTAACGAATTTCAAGAGTTACTTATGGATTACTTTGATTATGTGGAGATTTACAATCAGAGATATTATGACGAATTCTTAATTAAGAGACAGTTACAAGAGCTGCATGTGAACATACGCAATCTGACACAAAAACTGCAAATGATTGGCTGTTTATCCCCCGAAGAATCAATTCAGTTTTCTGAAGAAATTAAACCGATAAACTTAACATTAAATGATATTAGAATAGATAAAGAGAATATTGAAAATCCATTATTTTTTATAGCAGTGTGCGGAAAACAAAATCTAGAAAAATATAAAATGATAATGCGTTGTATGCCGAAAAAAAAAGAGAATTCAATAAAAGATATTTATGAAAACAGTAAACAATTAAAGAATGAACTAAAAAATTATAATTCTATTGTTAAATTGGTGGAAAATAAAATAAATGAAAAGGACAAAGTGATAAAAAATCTTGAGAATAGTAAAGCACTTAGATTTGCAAGGAAAATTGATGAGATAAAAAGGAGAGTCATGTGAAGTTGCGCTCTATCGATGAAGCTACTTTTTTATTAAGCAGAGTAGAACATATTACAATTATTAAAAATAAGGAAAATATTGAAAGATATTTTTCAAAAATAAAAATGACTCGAAGGCAAATAAAAAAGGAAAAGAGATGGATACGGGCAGGTTTAAGGATAACACTAAATTATCTAAGGTTGATTATACATTTTACCAGAATATTTTTCTATGGCATATCCTCCATTTTAATTTTTTCAGTGTTCTGGTTTTTCTTGTTAAGTGTAATGATTTGCTCTAATTTTAGGTCTCGGGAAGAAAACAAGAAGAATAACCAAAAATATATCAATGGTTTAGTTTCAATTACAATTGTAAACTGGAACGGCAAGAAATATCTCAAAAAATGCATTGGCTGCATCAAAATGCAAACTTACAAATCAATAGAGATAATAATCTCTGACAATGGTTCAACTGACGGTTCTCTTGAACAGATAGAAAAGTCCCATCCGGATATCAAGATTATAAGAAACAACACCAATCTTGGATTTTCAAAGGGTCACAACATTGCAATAAGAAAAGCGAGGGGGGAGTATACACTTCCCCTTAATTTTGATGTATTTATGACAGAAAATTTTGTGGAAGAACTTGTGAAAGCAATAAATAAAGATAAAAACATCGGCTCTGTCTCTGGCAAATTATTGCTGGAAGACAAAAAGACAATTGATTCTACTGGTATAATTTTTCACAATATGTTTCCAAAGGATAGAGGAGAAAATGAGATAGATAACGGACAATTTAACTCAATTACTCATATTTTTGGTCCTTGTGGTGCAGCACCATTGTACAAAAGAGAAATGCTTGAAGATATAAAATATGAAAATGAATATTTTGATGAGGATTTTAATCTCTATGTTGAAGATGTTGATTTAGCGTGGAGAGCACAGCTTAGTGGATGGAACTCATTGTATGCACCATTGGCTGTGGCTTATCATGAACGTGGTGTCACAAGAAAGGGTAATACAGAACGATTAAAGCAATATGAAATAATCGGCTATAGAAACCGGTATCTTGCAATTATAAAGAATCTTCCTTTAGGAGTTTTCTGGAATAATTTTAAACAAATAGCAAAAAAAGAGATGATGTTTATAGGATCGTTTACTTATGCAAATTGGAGACCTTACAGGTTCTACTCATACATTGGCACAATTACTCTTGCGGGAAAATTTGTCAAAAAAAGAAAATACATACAGAACAAAAAAAGAGTTGGAAACAGGTACATTTCAAGTCTTTTATTTCCAAAAAAGAGGTAGATCCCCAATTTCATTTAACCCTTTTTATATCCTTTTTATATAATAGATTACACACCGTTTAAAAATTTAACAAAGTTGCAGTAATTAAATGAATTGGTGGTAGATGACAATGAAAATCAAAGATATGCTAAAAAATAAGGTTACATCTTTTAATGAGTATATAAAAAAGTCAGTAGGTCTCTCCAATACGGAAATGAATCTAAGTGAATGCAAGAATCTTCCACTTGTCATGAGGAGCAAACCTATTCTTATCTATGCTGAAGTTTGCACCTACTGCAACCTTAAATGCCGTATGTGCGGAAGGAATGTGCACGGAATGTCAAAATCAGACCAAGGATTTATGAAGCAAGAGCTTTTTGAGAATCTTGCAGAGCTTTTCACTCAAGGGGGAACCCTCGGTCTGTTCGGCAGAGGTGAAACACTGTTACACCCTAGGTTTCCGTATTTCCTGAAACTAGCAAAAGAAAAAGGTATGACTGTATGCTTCAATTCTAATGGCAAATCTCTGACAAAAAACATAGCTAAAGCGATGGTTGAATATAGACAGAACGCCATAACATTATCTTGCAGCGCTGGCAAGGCAGAAACTTACGAGATGATCCATGTTGGTGGCAAATGGGATCATCTGTGGGAGAACATCACATACCTAATAGAAGCCAAAGAGCGATATGGCACAGGCAAAAATGGAATGCCTTCCGTCTATCTTGAGTTTGTCTCTCAAAAGGACAATATAAAGGAACTTCCTATGCTTATTGAAAGAGCAATCAAGAAAGGTCTTACAGGAGTACTTGTTATTGATATGGTAGCGCATTCAGATGAATTGGAAAAACAACGCATGAACACGCCTGAGATGCTTCCTGTAGCCGAAAAATATTATAGAGAGGCACTTCAGGTAGTTGATAGGCTAAAACATCTGAACCCGGATTTTGATTTTAGACTTCCCGGGGATTACGACCCCGTAACTAAAAAATTCTCCATGGGTAAGGAATCAAAGAAGACCAGTGACGAATTGTTGAAGAAGTTGGATTGTGGTGAAGAGAAAAACATGTGCCTAGAGCCATGGCAGACTTTTTATGTGCGGCACAATGGAAAAGTAGCTCCGTGTGTTATCACAAATAGAAACCTTGGTGATCTTAATAAGGGGGGTGCCATTGAAATATGGAATGGCCCCAATTTTCAGAAATTCCGAGAAAGAATGCGTTCCCAAAACAAGCCGTTTGAGTGTTTAAGATGCCACCTGTTCCCAGGTCCACAAAGATATGACAAAGCGCTGGACAATGCTGGCGAATATGAACCGTTATAAAATGAAAACAACCCTAATTTTTGCAGGAATAACAGAATGTGGTTTTGATAGTTTTGGAAAAACTATGGAAGGAAGCTGGATTAGTCACGGATTATGCCATCTGTCTGCTTGTGCAAAAGAAAAAGGATTTGATATCAATCTTATTGATCTAAGAAAATTAAAAGGATGGGAACATTTCAGGGAAAAGATTAAAGAAGAGAAGCCAGATGTTGTTGGGTTATCTATGATGAGTGTTGATTATGATTATGTTGTTAAATGTGCAAGAATAATAAAAGAAGAAATGCCCGATACAAAGATTATTGTTGGTGGCCCGCATCCAACAATACTTTTAGACGAGGTGAAAGAAATAAAAGAATTTGATCATATTATTATGAAGGAAGCGGAGATATCTTTTGTCGAACTTCTTGAAAGAATAAAAAACCGGGAAGAATCTGAACGAATCATCACAGGCAAGATGCCAGACCTAAATAAACTTCCATTTGCTGACCGGGAATTATTTGGTCAGCACGAGATACCCATATCGGATTTTCTTCCAGAACCATTCGTGACCCTTATTGCAGGAAGAGGATGCATATATAATTGCAGTTTCTGCCAGCCTGCAGAAAGAAAGATTTTCGGGAACAAAGTAAGGAGAAGAAGTGTTGATAATGTCATATCAGAATTAAAATTTCTTAGGAATAAATACAATTTTAAAAGTATGATGATTCACGATGATTGTCTTACAGAAGATAAGGAATGGGTAAAAGAATTCTGCAGAAAATATAAAGAAGAGGGATTCATTCAGCCTTTTGTCTGTCAGTCAAGAGCGGATATAATCTGCAAACACGAAGATATGGTCAAAGAGTTAAAAGATGCGGGTCTTGTTACGTTCTTGATAGGATTTGAATCAGGAAATCAGAGAATACTTAATTTCTTAAGAAAAGGAACGAAGACAGAACATAACTTCAGAGCAGCAGAAATCTGCCATAAACTTGGAATAAAAATTTGGGCAAATTATATGCTTGGCATACCCACTGAGACCAAAGAAGAGGCCATGGACACAATTGATATGATCAAAGAAATAAAACCGTACCATTGCAGCCCTGCTTTCTTCACACCCCACCCTGGAAGTGATCTTTATGATTATTGTGTAAAGAATGACCTGATGATAATGCAAAAGCACTCAAGTTATAGGAGAAACATAAATATAGAGGAACCAAAAATAAAGGGAATAGATTATGTCTATCTTCAAAAAATAACTTATGAGTCATTAGATTATTCTGAAGAAGCGGAGAATAGGATAAAATTTACAAAAAAAATCAAACCATTATACATCATATTGGGCAAAAGACTATTTAGGCTTATGCTTAAAGCGAAGGATATTCTTTTAAAAGAGGGATTTAAGTCCTTTTTGTTCAAGACAAAAGAATACATTTTTACTCGAATTTGACATTATCTAACGTGCCAGAGACTATCACTATGTTTTTCGTTCATACCCGCAATATTTTCTTTGCCGGTATTTTTAGAATTTAGAGTTATCCAACGATTATATAACAAGACCTATATTCTATTTAAATTCATAAAAAACATAAAAAAATTAAATTCCACAGTAATCTCTTTTTGATAAATTTATTTCTTTTTTAATGCATTTTAATAAAGGCGATATTAGCCCCATTTTATATAATTCTTTATCACTTCTTTTTCTTTTTTTCTGTATAATTTTTCTTTTCTTTAATGTTTTTGGTAATTCTTTGATAAACATATAGTTTCCTTTTAAAATTGCCACAACACAGTCAAATTTCCTATTTATTGTATGTTTTATTATTTTAACAATATCATAACCTACCGAAATAATTAAACCCCTGAAAAGGTTAAATATTTCAAGATTTTTCACCATATTGCTCAATCTATTTTTTTGAGTCAAATATAACTTAAGGGGTATATGTCTGCCACCCCCAAAAGAGCCCCCCATCTTGTGATATACAATCGCGGTTGGGATATATAATGTTTTATATCCATATAACCACAATTTCCAACAAAGATCAACATCTTCAAGATATGCAAAATAATCTCTATCAAAACCATTAAGTTTATTAAATATTTCTTTTTCTATAAGCATGGCTCCGCCACATGCGGATGTGTATTTAATTTCATTATACCTCCCGTCATCTTTTTCAAGATGGCCTATATTGTATCCGGATCCAATAGGGGTTATCCTGTCTCCTGCGGAGTCTATAATCGTCCTATCGTAATAATTAAGCATCTTGCCGACAACACATTTTATGGTCTCATCTTTCATTACTGAACTCGTTAATTCAATCAACCATTTCCCGTCAACTTCAGTATCATTATTTAAAAACACTAAATACTCGCTTTTTGGTTTTGTACATTCAACCGCTTTATTATTGCCTTCAGAAAAACCATAATTTTTATTAAATTTTATCACTTTAACTTCTGGAAAGCTTTTTGTGACATATTCCACAGAACCATCAGAAGAGGCATTATCCGCCATAATTACCTCATACTTATCCTTCGGATAATTCAACTTTTCTAATGACTCAAAACATTCTTTTAAATGTTGTTTCCCGTTATAGTTCAGTACTATTACACTCACAAATGGTAATCCCTCCTCATTTACACTCCTTTTAATTTTTTTGTTGACCATTATCTTTGCGTGACCTACATCATTATATCAGAATGTTCCCCCACAACAAATCTATCGCCCACTGGAATTTTCTCCCGTTTAGATAAAATTTTTGAATCCCGTCCAATCAAACTCTCAACTATTTTTTTTCCACAATTGATGATCGATTCACCCATAATTATAGAATCTTCGATTTCTCCGCTGATAATTTTCGTATCATTACCAACAGATGTGTAGGGTCCTATGTATGCATCTGCAATTTCACAATTTTTACCTATGCTCACAGGCCCCTTTATGACCGAATTACCCCTGATAATCGTGCCTTTACCAATTTCAACCCTGCCGTGAATTTCAGCCCTCTCCTCAACCTTTCCATTGTTAAAACCTTCAATTTCATCAAGGAATACGCGATTCGCCTCCAAAATATCTTCCGGTTTTCCCGTATCCTTCCACCAGCCTTTGACTATGTGATAATCAACATCATACCCATTATTTATAAGTTCCTGGATTGCATCCGTAATTTCTAATTCCCCCCTCCAGGATGGTTTTATATTCTTTACTGCTTCAAAAATCGGTTTTGTGAATAAATAAACACCTACAAGCGCCAAATCCGTCTTTGGAAGTTTTGGTTTTTCCACAAGACGAACAACTTTATTGTTTTCAATTTCAGCAACACCAAATTGCCGGGGATCTTCAACATGAGATAAAAGTATGGATGCACCTGGCTTTTTATCATTAAATTCATTGACCATCTCCTCAATACCCTGCTTCAGTACATTATCTCCAAGATACATTACAAACGGCTCATCACCTAAAAAATCTTCAGCGACCATAACAGCATGTGCCAATCCTTTCGGCTCTCCCTGTTCGATATAAGTAACATTAACTCCAAATTTTGAGCCGTCGCCAACCGCGTTCCTCACCTGTTCTGGCATATTTAACCCTAAAATTATTCCAACATCTGTTATTCCTGCTTCTTTTAAATCCTCAATTCCGTAAAATAATACGGGTTTGTTTGCTACAGGAATTAGTTGTTTTGGTCCCGTATGTGTGAGCGGTCTCAAACGCGTTCCGCTTCCCCCAGATAAAATCAAACCCTTCATTTTATTTCTTTTTTCATTTCATTTAAACCTTCGTAAATATTCATTAAATGAACCCCCGATTTTTCTTCAGTTTTACCGACATCCAACGAGGAATTTCGTGGTCTTTTAGCTTTTTGTTTTAAACTATCAGATGTTATAGGATTTATAAGTTTTTTATTTAAATTAAAAACATCCGCAATTTTCTCTGCAAACTCGTATCTTCCTATTTCTTCACTTCCAGCAGTATGAAATACTCCGTCGATGTCTTTTCCAACCATAGTTAAAAGCACTTCTGCAAGATTATCCGCATAAGTCGGCGAAGTATATTGGTCTATAACCACGTTAACTCTATTGTCATTCTTTAATTCATCAATAACCCATGTTACAAAGTTGAAATTCTTATGCCATCCGTAAAGCACGCTTGTTCTTGCAATGCAGTAATCTATATCAATATTTTTAATCAACTTCTCCCCTTCAAGTTTTGTTTGACCGTAAACACTTACAGGGTTTGTTGGATCTGTTTCTTTGTACATTCCTTTTTCACCGTCAAACACAAAGTCTGTTGAAACATAAATTAATCTTGCCCCAACTTCTTCACAGCCAAGCCCAATATTCTCTGTTCCTTTGGCATTTATTTTATATGCTTCTTTGGGATGTTCTTCGCAGTAATCCACGTTGGTTAATGCTGCAGCATGTATAACCGCAGAAGGATTTAATTTTTTGATAAGTTCGATTGTTTTATCTTTATCGGACACATCAAGTTTATAGAATTCATAATCGGTTATATCTTTTTGTGCTACTCTGTCGGCGCCAAAACATTTAAATTCTTTAAAACCATGTTTTATTACCTTGTTTCCAAGCAAACCTGAACATCCTGTGATCAGTATATTTTCCATTTATTTATTTTATAAATTAGATTCAATATTTAAGGATGCCGTTCAAATTTAAAAGACTGGAAATTCCAGAGGTTGTTCTCATAGCACCAAAAGTTTTTGAAGATGATAGGGGCTTTTTCATGGAGACCTATAGGAAAAGCGATTTTGCAAAATTTGGAATAAATAAAGATTTTGTTCAGGAAAACCATTCAAGTTCAACAAAAAATACTTTGCGAGGATTGCATTATCAAAAAGAACCAATGGCTCAGGGGAAATTGGTGAGGGTCATTAGAGGAGAAATTTTTGACGTGGGGGTTGACATAAGAAAGGGCTCCCCAACTTATGGGAAGTATATATCTGAAATTTTGTCGGAAAAAAATAAATTAATGCTTTACATTCCGGAAGGGTTTGCTCATGGGTTTTGCGTTTTAAGTGATGTTGCGGATGTTATATACCTGACAACAGAAGTGTACACCCCAGAGTATGACAGAGGGATAATCTGGAATGATGAGGATTTGGCTGTAGAGTGGCCAATGGAAAAACCGATATTGTCGGAAAAAGATTTAAAGCAGCCAGGATTAAAGGATGCAGATATAAATTTTCAATATAAATAAACAAGAGAGATGAAAAATGTTTTAATAACAGGTGGTGCTGGATTTATAGGCAGTAATTTTGTGCATTATATGCTTGAAAAACACGATGACCATGAAATTACAGTCCTGGATAAATTGACTTATGCCGGAAATCTGGATAACCTTAAGGATGTGATTGATGAAATTAAATTTGTAAAAGGCGACATCTGCGATAAAAAAGTAGTTGAAAAATTAATTAAGGGCTCTGATGTTGTGATTAATTTTGCAGCGGAGACCCATGTTGACCGCTCCATCATCGATGCAGGAACATTTGTAAAAACAGATGTCTTTGGCACTTATCGATTACTTGAAGCGTCACGAAAATTTGATGTTGAAAAATATATTCAGATTAGCTGTTATGATGAAAAAACGAGAGCGTTAACAACAGAGGGATTGAAAACATACAAGGAGTTAAAAGAAGGGGATATGGTTTTTTCATTGAACCCAGTGACTCAAAAAATAGAAGTTAAACCGATACAGAAGGTTATAATTCAACATTATAAGGGAGAGATGATCCATTTCAATAATCAACGAATCGATTTACTTGTAACGCCTAATCACAATATGTTTATACTTAACTCACAGAAAACAAAGCTACTTGTCGAACCAGCGGAAAAAACATCCCAGAGAAGTATATTTTATATGCCGGGAGGGTCATGGATCGGTAAAGGGAAAGAACATTTTGATATAAAAGATCATGGCAGAGTTAAAACAAAGGATTTGATGTATGTATTAGGTATCTTTATTGGTGATGGATTTACTGCCTATCAAGAAAAAGAAGTGGAGACAAAAAGCGGTTTAATAAGAGAGGATTTTCTTAATGAAGCAAGGGATATAGATACAGGCAGGTTTAAAAAAATAAAGAAAAAAGGAAATTACAAATCTAAAAGTCATTCATATAGAATATTTTTTGATATACCTGAAGATGATAAATGCCGTAAAAGAGTAGAAAAAACGCTGTCCAATTTAGGAATAAAATATCATTGTCATAAAGGGAAAGCGGGGGAACATTTGTATTTCACATCCAAAGCATTTATGGAATTTTTTAATCAATGTGGACAAGGTGCATATGATAAACATATTCCTCGCTGGGCGTTGGACCACCCACCAGAATATCTTCGTTACTTACTCCAGGGTTTAATGGATTCAGATGGTCACGAGGGGGTTATATACCATACGGTCTCAGAGAGATTAGCTTCCGACATATCTGAACTTTGCATAAAATTAAATCTTAAACCAAGCATACATAAGAGACATACCAAGTCATTCATAAATGGCAGAAAGATAGAAGGTGATGCATATTATGTTTTCATTGCCGACACCACTAAATCAATCAGTCGTCATAGAAACAAAATAGTTAATTATGAGGGGATCATCTGGTGTTTGAAAGTCAAAGATAATAAAAATTTCATTGTTGAGAGAAATGGCAGATTTGATTTTTGCGGAAACACAGATGAGGTATACGGAAGCATTGAAAGGGGCTCATTTAAGGAAACAGATGCATTGAATCCTTCATCACCTTATGCTGCAAGTAAAGCATCAGCAGATATGCTTGTTAATTCCTATTATGTTACTTATGGTCTGCCGACAATCATAACAAGGTCATCAAATAACTTTGGACCTTACCAGTATCCTGAAAAATTAATCTCATTATTTGTTACAAATCTATTACAAGAAAAAAAAGTCCCGGTTTATGGTGATGGACTGAATGTTAGGGACTGGATTTATGTTATGGATAACTGCGAGGCAATTGATGTGGTTATTGAAAAAGGAAATTTTGGTGAAATTTATAATATTGGGGGCGATAATGAGAGAGCCAATATCGAGATCACCAATATAATTTTAAAAGAACTCGGGTTTGATGAGAGTTATATAGAATTTGTGGAAGATCGACTGGGACATGACAGAAGATACTCACTGGATTCGACAAAGGTTAAAGCACTTGGCTGGAAGCCAAAATATAAGTTTGAAGATGCTATTGTGGAAACTATTGAATGGTATAAAGATAATGAGTGGTGGTGGAGAAAACTGTTGTAACGGAAAACGAATGTTCTATTTTTCGTAACTTTTATGCGCACTAAAATTTCTTTTGATAAACACGGGCAGATATTTTTCTTTCTTACCTAAAAATACCCCCATAAATTTTAAGATATCGTATATTATGGCACAGGGAATCCACACGACATGTCCTTCTTTCAATAGGAATTTTAATTCTTTAATTTCATATCTTAGGCCGTCACGAATAAAATCTAACAGCCCATAGCTGCGTTTATCGTGTAAAATCCATAGAACAGAACCTAAATCAAAAAATCTTTGAAATGTTGTTTTTAAAGAATAATTATGTGAATGATACACCGCTGCGCTTGGGTCATAAACGATATTATATCTGGCTGAAAGCACTTTTTTGCACCAAACTTGATCTTCACCAAAGACCAAATCTTCTGGGAACTTATACTTTTCTAAATATTCCTTTTTTATTGCAGAATTTGCATTGGAGAAAATGGCTCCCCCATGCTGCAATCCCCTGTTATCCACTCCTTTCCCCATATTATTCAAGGATCTAATTATTTTTAAGGGAGGGTATTGTTGTGATAAAAAAAACTTTTCCATGGGGGTTGCATCGTCTTTAGCTATCTGCCTGCCATATACGCCTGCAATCTTGTCGTCTTTGAGGTTATTTATTAGATTTTCAAGCCAGTGATCATCTTTTGGTATGGCGTCCTGAGTTATAAAAACCATATATTTTCCATTGGCATTTTCCACACCCAAGTTTCTTGTTTTACCATGATTAAATTCCTCTGGCTTAATCTTGATAAGTGTGATGCGATATTTCTCTGCTATGCCAAGGGTTTCATCTGTAGAGCCGGAGTCAATCATTAACACTTCAAAAACCCCGTCATATTTTTGAGAGAATATCCCTCCCAATGTTTTTTTAAAACCTTTTCCGGCATTTTTAGTAAGTATTATAATAGTTGTTTCAACCATATTATATATCCCTCTGTATGTTTTTTTCTCTTTCACATATTTCTTTTATAGTTCTTGCAAGGGTATTTGATGTGAATAGTTGAACCCCCAGGATAATCAATAATGCTCCTGAAATAATGTATGACCAGTGCAGAGTTATATTCATGGTTGTAATATATTCCAACATCATTGGCATGTTCAAAACAATACCCAGGACAATTAAAATAACTCCCAGGATATCATATCTGGCAAAAAAATGGGGGGAATATACAAACTTACGCACGCGACACGTGTTCATTTCCTTTCCATGTAATACATGAACAATGATATCGGATAAAATTCCAAATGTTACTAAATTAATCCCCCCCGCAATTAATATGAGTGAAGCCATGCTACGATATATAAGATAATCTGGAACAGTATGTGTTTGAATGTAATATACCAAGGATGGCATCCCAATTAATACCCCTGCTAAGATGAGCAGCAAACCGATTGTACCGAAAATCTTTAAAGGCCTGTACTGTGTGACCATACTCAACATACCCATCAGAAATCTATATCCGTGCCTGCTGGGACTAAGTTTGGATTCTCCCATTCTTTCTTGATAGGTAATTGGAACCTCCATCATTTTTAGATCCTCATGAACTGCTCTTGTGCTCATAACCGGCGTGAATTCCAGATCATCCGGGAGGGGATATATCCGTGGAAGAACGCTTTTCTTGAAGACCCGCATACCACTTGCGGTATCAGTAATTTTTGAACCCGTTAAGATACCAAGAAATTTTGCAAAGAACCGGTTTCCCATATATCTAATTTTTGACATTTCTGTATATTTCCCCGCGAGCCGGGAACCAACCACAATATCTGCATCATTATCTATCAACTCCCTACATAATTTATATAAATATTCCGGCGGGTATGTGCCGTCAGCATCTAAAAAAGCAAGCAAGTCCCCGTTTGCATTTCTAAATCCTGTTTTAAGTGCCGCACCATATCCTTTATTATGTTTATGGGTTATTAATTTTACGTCATACTTGGATACTTCATCAAATGTATCATCAGTTGAGCAGTCGTTTACTACTATAATTTCAACATCCTCCATACCATTTTCGATTATTTTTTCTTTACTATTCCATATCCTTTCTATAGTTTTTCCAATCCCGCTTTCTTCGTTATATGCAGGGATTATTATTGACAACTTCATTTTGAGAGCCGATAAATTCCACCCCTCTGCTTACTTAAATCATAGCTATGATTTATTTTTAAATTCAGATTAATTAAAAAATCAAGTAAAGTAATTAATGGCATTAAAAGAATTAAACAGTAAAAAAGAATCAGGAATAAACCTTGAATCAACCATATACGCAACGTTTAAAATCTTGCTGGTTCTTTTTTTATTGACACTACTGGTGCAGGCATTTATCGATGACATATATTATTGGTATTTGTTTGGCGGGGGCGGCGTCCCCGGGGAGGACAGCGAGCGGCTTCTAAAGTTCCCGGAGGATGATATGGGCATGGAATGGGCAGAAAATGCAGAAGTCCGGAAATATGCAAACAGCAGCACAACCGTTGAAAAGGTCAATAATTCACTCATACTTGAACTTAATCGGCAAGAAAGGCGGGTTACCTTAGAAACATCTGATGGGACGACCCATCTATACACTCTAAAAAGGGGGAATTACAACCCAGGCATATATTACCTCTTAGTTATTGTCATTATTTTTGGGGTTTTAACAATGTTAACCAAAAAAGGGGATATGGAGAGGCTCAAGACGAAGAAGTTGAAGAAAAACCAACCACCGCTTATTACTTGCTTGTAATTTTTATGTGGGCGCTGGGAGCTTTTTTAATCTGGCATACACTTAAAACGATGGATGTTGGTTATGTTGCTTATTTGATTTCAGGACTTGGTGGGGTTTTAATTATATGTTTATAAATTTTAAATCAGAAAAATGAAAAAAATTGATATAAAATTAAAAATTTTATTTTTAATTTTTGTATTTGGGATACTCAGTTTTATCAGTTATGACCTCAATAAATATGAGGCATTTTACATACCCGATTTTACAGTAAATATATTTTTCTCTAAATTGGTCGCAGAAGAGCATACATTAAAATACTGCAATGAATATGCCGTGAAATATAATGCCCCTGTTTTTGGTGGAAGATACTTCGTCCGCGCAAAAGATGATGGTTGTGTAACACATGCGTATTTTCACGGTTACATAATAATCCTGGCTATTTTTAGAATGATTAATGAGTCCTTGATATATTTTGTAACTCCATTGCTCGCAGTGATCGCATTAATATTTTTCTATAAAATATCGCGATTATTTTTTGATGAAAAAACATCCCTCCTGGGGGTTATAATATTGTCCTTTTCCGTGCCTTTTTTCTCTTTTTCGGTTATTTATTATAATAACCTCGCATTATTCGCGTTCTTTCTCGGTGCACTATACTTCTTTTTCAAATTATTGCAGACCAATGCCACCAGATATTATATATTGTTCCCGATTTTCTTATCGATCGCCATATGGGCGAGATACCCTGCTGTCCTGTTTTCCATACCATTGATAATTGGCTTTTTTAGTGGGGGATACAGAAAAAAATTTTATTTCTTGAATCGCGATGAAATTAGCATCAAGGACAGCAATGAAGCAAAATTGTTAATATCCGCGCTCGTGTTCCTGATTATGATTTTACCTTTATTTGCCCTGAACATTGATTTATACGGGCATCCGTTGGGATTGTTTTTCAGCCAACAAACCTCATTTAACCAGTATACTACTGAAGCAGTTATGCATGAATACGGAATTGAAAATAAAGGCATATCATTTTATGGTTTTGATATCATGTTCAGTAATTTGAAGTATTTTTTAAAATTAAACAGCATAATATCAATCTTCTCTGCGATCGCTCTCGTTTATTTCATTATAAATAAACAGAAAAGAAAAGAGATATTTTTTTCCAATACGTTCTGGATATTGACGGGTATAGCATTATTTTGTTGTTTATTTTATTTAGGGGTTGATTGGTATGACCCCATTGCGTACAAATTTATGATACTTCCATCATTAGGAAGGTATTTATTGCCCGTTCACGCGATTATGATACTATTAAGTTCATACATCGTGATTTCATCATTAAAATGTGCCGATCCACGTGCCGGCAAGATAGTAATTGCAGCGGTCGTTATTTTCATTATTGCCTTTAACCTAAATATCACGGTGAATGAAGTATCTGGTCTGAACAATATGAAACTCTGGGTACTGGCAGCGGAGCATAAACAAAATATTATATTGGAGGCGGTTCCTGAAAAAGATGCCGTAATTTTTACCAGATATTCGGATAAATATATCTTTCCAAAACGAACTACTGTAATCTATACCGCTTTTCCACCAGAAACACGAATAAAACAAACATCTGACTTGGCAGAGAAACTGTTAAATGATGGTGTGCCTGTCTATTTCATAAACGAATCTGGAGCAAGATATGATATATTCACGGTAGATGAATATCTATCAGAATTTGAGAAAAATAATATGTCTTCAAAGTTAGCTAATAATGAAAGCGTTTATATTTACAAGGTGCATTTAAACTAAATGTTTTTTAAAAAGACGATTTTTAAGGACATTGAAATTAAACCCAAAAAAATCAAAGACATCCCAATTGGACAGTTTGGATTTCCCCTCTCTGCGCTCCTTAAAAACAATGGGGATCTCCTTTATCTTAAACCCTTTTTTACTTGCCCGGTGCAGCATCTCCACCTGGAATGCATAACCATCAGATTCTATTTCATTCAGATCAATCACCTCAAGAACTTCCCCTCTATATGCCCTGAAACCTGAGGTCAGGTCGTTGATCTTTAGACTCAAACATTTCCGCGAGAACATATTGGCCGTCCTGCTTACCACTCTCCTGTGCAAACCCCAGTGCTCAATTCCCCCGCCTTCAACATACCGCGAGCCGACCACGACATCATAATCCGCGATATTTTTGATAAATCGGGGTATGTCCCAGGGGTTGTGAGAAAGATCGGCGTCCATCTCGAATATAACATCCGCATCACTATCCAATGCATGCTTAAATCCCGCAACATATGCCGACCCGATGCCTGCTTTTCTTTCCCGCCGGATCAAGGCTATCGGATATGCTGCCGTCAGCCCCCGAACAATTTCTGCGGTCCCGTCCCCGGAGTTGTCATCAACAACGATGACCTTTCCCTGGATTTCATGCTGTTTGAATACCTCAAAGATCTGCGTAAGCACAACTTCAATATTTTCTCTTTCGTTGTATGTCGGCAGCACCATGGATATGTTCATTTGTGATTAAAATTATTTTTTTAAATAATAAAATACAGGATGTCAACTTTCTCCTGACCAAAATTCCGTACCATCTATAAATGAAGTGTTTATATGTTTATCCTGGCATAATATTAATAATAGTGGTTTGCAATAATAATTAATGTCCAACGGAGTGAAAAATGCAAAAACCGAACAGAAAAGGACAAGGTGCGATGGAGTACGTTATGGTCTACGGCTGGGCAATCATGGTTGTGATAGTCGCGGGCGTTGCGCTGTGGTATATGGGGGTGTTTAACCTCGGAGTAACACCAAAAAACTTTAAGGGGTTTGAACCATTGAAACCATTGAGCTGGGCGGTTTATTCCGACGGCAGTGCTTCAATTATTATGGTGAGTGCCGAAACGACGATTATAACCATTACTGACGTAGGAGGCGACTGTGATTTTAACCTGCCAAATGAAACGCATATTTCTCCCGGGGGGGAATTTCAGATAACTGCAGATGCAGGCGACTGTGATACTGGTGCTGCGAAGGGGGGTGTTTACCATATAGAGGTGAGAATTATCTACAGCAAGTCAATAAGTGCGGTACCCGAGACCCACAGCAGTACAGGGACAATACACGGCCAGTATGAATAAACCATTTTTTAAATAATAAATATAGTCGTTTGGTTTGAAGTTTTGAGATTCAAAACCGTGAGCGATGCCGTGAGCCTGAAATACACTCATGATGTGCACGATGTTGCGATAATGTCCGTCATTATTTATATGTTTATCCTGGCATAGATAGTAATAATGGCAGTTTGGCATAAATTTTCCTGCCAGCCATAATAATTAACGTCCAGCAGAGGTGAAAAATGCAAAAACCAAACAGAAAAGGACAGGGTGCAATGGAGTACCTTATGAGCTACAGCTGGGCAATCCTGGTGGTTGTGATTGTAGGTGTTACGCTGTGGTATATGGGGGTGTTTAGTTGGTTTGGGGGAATATACTCCTTTGGGGGAGCACCCAAAACCTTCACCGGGTTTGAAGAAATAAAGCCGTTGAGTTGGGCAGTATACGAGAACGGCAGCGCCGTGATTACCATGATGAGTTTGGATTACGCATCTGTGACCCTCACCAGTGTGGGTGGTGATTGTTCATTCAGGTTACCGGATGACAGGGTGATCCCCCCCGGAGAAGCATTTCAGATAACTGCGGATGCAGGGGACTGCCCTGCTGATGCCAGGGGCACGGTCTACCGCATGGGCGTAAAGATCTTTTACACAACGAATATAGCACACCAGGGTGAATTACATTCCAGCACAGGGACAATACAAGGCCCTTATGAATAAACCTTTTTTTCTTTTTTAGAACTCATAATCCTCATCATCCAGTGCTTTCAATGCCCTTTCAAAGTCATCCGGCTTAATTAACAATCTCCCCTCTTTTTCAGATGTTGTCAGGAGATAGATATACTGGAGGTCAACTTTCTTCTGAGCCAGTTTGCGGGCGATTCTTGCTACCTCCCCTGGTTTGTTGGCTACCTTTATTGTTATAACGTCGGACTCCAGGACCTTAAATCCCCTCTTTTTCAAAACCTTTACCGCGCTTCCAACATCCTCGACCATTATTCTTATAACTCCTGTTTCAGCGATCCCTTCACCAAGAATGGAATCTATGTTTATATTGGCGCTGCCTAAAGCGTCGCAAACCCCAACCAAAACTCCGACCTTATTTTCTGTAATAACCGTTATTTGTTTCATTTTCTATTTAGGTTTATACCTTTTATATTTATATTTCAATATTAATTATTAATAAACTAAAATCTGCAGTGGAACGAAAAGCAATAGAGAAAACACCCACGGGCATTAAAGGCTTTGACGAAATACTATTCGGGGGATTGCCGGAGGGCTGGACCGTGCTGCTCAGCGGATCAAGCGGCACCGGCAAAACCATATTCTCGGTGGAATATCTGTACAGGGGCATAACGGAGTTTAATGAGCCGGGGGTTTTCGTTGCCTGCGAAGAATCCTCGGATAAGATCAAGAGGGCTGTTGCCGGGTTTGGATGGGATCTTGAAGCACTGGAAAAGGAGGGAAAACGGATATAGGGGATACGAGTACTGCATACGGGCTGGGCACAGTGATAAAAGAAGTTGAGAATGCTGTTAAAAAAATCGGGGCTAAAAGAGTTGTCGTTGACCCGACCTCTACATTACTATTACAATTTGATCTGGCTGTTGCGGTGAGAGGCGGGCTGAATAAGATCTCTAAATCCCTTGAAGCCCTGGGGTGCACCTCTATACTCACGACCGAAAAACCGGAATCCCTTGGAATGACCACATGGAAGAATGTTGAAGATTTTGTGCTCGACGGCATAATAGTGTTATACAGCAGGGCGGAGGATGGTAAAAGGATCAGGGAGGTGGAGGTTGAGAAGATGAGGGGGGAATCTTTCTTAACCGGAAGACACCCGTTTAGGATAACAAATGAAGGGGTGGGGGTTTTTTCGATGCCGAAGTATGAGCCGTCTGCCGCAAGCGAAGAGAGGGTCAGTATCGGCTCCGAAAGCATTGATAAAATGATTGGAGGGGGCGTGTTTAGAGGGGATTGCACACTGGTGGCTGGTCCAACGGGAACCGGAAAAACCCTTTTAGGCGTGCAGTTCATAAAAAACGGTGTGGAAAATAATGAAAAAGGACTGATTATTTCCTTTGAGGAGTCTCCCGGCGTTTTGATAAGAAACGCCGAAAATATAGGATTTAATTTAGAAAAGGCTGAAAAGGACGGTTTGGTAAAGATAATTCATCCCTCCACCATCGATTTAATCCCCGAAGAATTTTTGTCGATGGTAAAAGAAGAATTAAATGGCGCAGACAGGGTGGTTATCGATAGTGCTACATCTTATTCTTCTGCGTTCAAGGACCCTGCATCATACAAAGATAATCTTGTAACCATGCTCCAGTTGTTTAAAAGCAGGGGTATAACCCCCATCATCACATCAGAGATGCCGGAGTTATTTGGGGCATTTAAGATAACCAACTCCGGAACTTCGTTTATTGTTGATAACATTATAATTTTGAAGTATGTTGAAGTTGCATCCGAAATACGTAAAGCGATTTCTGTTTTAAAGATGCGGGGCAGCCAGCATGAAAAAG
>MCBC01000132.1 GCA_001723855.1 Candidatus Altarchaeales archaeon WOR_SM1_86-2
GAAATGAGGTCACTTATACCCGCTGATATGAGAGAGAATATCGTGGGGGAGATGGTTGAGGTGATGAGAGATAAAGATAAGGCTGTGGCGGGCGAGGATATAGAAACATTGGCGGAGTTCAAGGGAGATATTTCGGGCGATGAAAAGGAGGTGGTGATGGATCAGTTATTCGAATCGTTTGATGATAGGGAATGGGGTGTAAGAAAAGCCGCATTAACAACGATAGTGGATCTTAAGGATTTTATCACAGAGGATATGGGCGATAGATTGGGGGAGGGACTTGTTAGACTAAGCAGGGACAGGGAATGGTTTGTTAAGCAAGCGGTTGCAAATGCCGCCGCAGAACTTAAAAATGTTATCGCTGAGGAGAAACAAGAGGAGGTTATCAGGGACATCCTGGAATTGAGCAAGGACAGTGATTGGAGTATGAAGAGTAATGCTCTAAGAACAATAGGGCATTTGGGAGATATTATACCCAGGCACATGGAAAGAGAGATCATAGGGCAGATATTAAATTTGAGCGGGGACAGGGATTGGCATGTGAGAATGCATGCCGTCCAGACATTATGTGCCCTGAATATTCCTGTACCGTATGATATGGAGGCGGAGCTTGTGGAAAGATTGATCAAATTGGGGGGCGATGGCGACAATGTGGTAAGAAATGAGGCAGCAAAGTCATTCGGGATCATCGGTATGAGAATAAACTACAGGCTCTTTCTACGCAGGGAAGAGGAGATTATGAGGTGTCTTATGCGGTTGTGCCAGGACGGTGATTGGACGGTTAGAGCATCATCGATACAATCCATAGACTATCTGAGTGAATTTATGACTTATCTGAAGCCGGAGGTGCAGAAGGAAATTATAGATACGGTCTTAAGGGCGGGCGAGGATGTTGATTGGCACGTCAGGGGATGCGCAGCACAAACTTTTCGTCATCTGAACACTATTATCCCTGAGGATATGGGGTGGGATATTACAAGAAGTTTATTGGCTTTATCCCGGGATGTGGAATGGAGCGTCAGGGGGAAGGCTGATGCATCGCTTAAAAAATTGATATATCTGGTCCCGGGGGATATGAGGGAGGAGGTAAAGGCAGCAACAGGTTCTTAGATATTTTTATTAAAGTGAAAAAAATAAAAAACTACGCATACATAGGAGAGTAGTTCTCCATTTTCTTATATCGGTCTATTCCGCGCTTTAATTCGTCCGACAGTGCATTGAACGATTTCTCTATTTTCTCCCCCTCTTCAATCAGATGTTTCAGGGACATGTCCAGAGCAAGCAATTTATTCAGTATCTCCAGTACAGAAACAGCAGCCAGTGGGTCCGGGATATGCCGGGTTTCCACCATTAAACTAATCGAGGGGATGTTATTCTCATAACAATAAAGCAGGACATATGCTGAGATCCCGCCCGGAACACCATCCGATATAACTCTCACCCCCATCTTTTCGATCTTCTTATTTAACTCATCGTCTGTCGAGAGGCCGAAAATCGCATGTCCTTCATCATCCTTGACGCCTTTACCGGATATGCCGGCCAGGGAAATAACCTGCTTTGGCTCTATCTCCCCCAACCATTCCGCAAGAGCACCTGAGATTTCCGGTAAGATGTGGGGGGTATAATCAACTCCGACATTACTATGACCAAATCGTCTTTAGCATATATCCTTACCAAGTGACATGATTTTGAATCATGGATTACTGCAATACCTGGAATTTTATCGGATTTTATATAAACTATGCAATCCATCTTCAACTGATCGATTATATAACCGGCAGCGATTGCTCCAACAAACCCTACCCCGGGAAATGCCTCGATAACAACCTGATTTTTTTCAACACCCTCTTTAAGAACTATCTCGGTTGCCATTTTTATGCATTTGAATGTTTTAATTAATAAAAGATGAAAAAGGTATTTGACGGCGTCTATAGAGTTAACAGGGGCATAGGAACCCTGAACTCAACTCCCGGCTTCAGAGTTTACGGCGAAAAACTGGTGAGAAGGGGCGGCAAAGAGTACAGGATCTGGGACCCCTACAGGAGCAAACTGGGGGCCGCGATCATGAAAAAAATAAAGCACTTTCCAATCACCGGCGAATCGGAAATCCTTTACCTCGGTGCATCCTCCGGCACAACCGCCTCTCATCTTGCTGATATAGCAAAAGTTGTTTACTGCGTGGAGTTCTCAAAGAGAATGATGCGCGAACTTATTATGGTGGCGGTGAAGAGGAAGAATATGGTTCCTGTCCTGGCAGATGCTCGCAGACCTAAAGAGTACTCCCACAATATGGGGAAAGTGGATTTTATTTTTCAGGATGTTGCGCAAAAGAACCAGGCTGAGATCCTGCTCGCCAACCTTGATGAGTTTAATCCAAAACACGCCATGCTTTCGATAAAATCAAGAAGCATTGACGCGGTGAGAAGCCCGAAGGAAGTTTTCAGGGCTGAAATTGATAAGTTAAAGCAGCGCTGCAATATTTTGGAAATCATTGACCTCCACCCCTACGAGGAGGATCATGTCCTGGTGAACCTAGAGAGAAAGGTTTAAAATGATCGGAATAGCCCTCTAATGTCAAAATGGAACTAAGCAAGCAAATAAATAAGGGAATGTTGAAGTTTGCATGGGCGGGAGCGGTTGGATTTATAGCAGGAGCAATAATTTTATTTTTTATACGTTTGATAGGTGGAGTTTGGATTGGTGGCTTAATATTCCCAGTACAATCATTACTGTTTACAATTATGTGCGGAGTGGGGGGATTTACACTAGGGTTATGCCTTAAAGACAAAGGAAAATATTCACTATCACTATTTGCCGGAGTAGTTGTGCTTGGAATCTTATTGATATCACTGGCTAGAGGTTGGTGTATCCCTCTGGCGTGGGGGTTCCTTACATTTCTAGGGTTAATGGGGTGCACAGCAGGTTTTGCAGCAGGTTGGATGCTCAGTTTTTCAAAAAATATGAAAAATAGAAAATTAATGATTATGTTGTTCCTGTGTATTTTAGGTTTCATCACGGGTTTATCTTTAGTCGATAGCTTAATAAAAATTTCAAAAGAAGATGCGATAGAAATAGCAAGTGAAACACCTGAAGTTAAGGAGTTTTTGAAGTCGTATCCCACTGCCGATGTTATGGCATATCATCCATGGTGTGGTATTTATGTAGATGCAGAGGGGATAATAGAGGATGAGGATAGGTATGTATTATCCAGTCCTTTGTGCGATCCACCATACATAACGGATGATTGGTATGTCATATACTATGATTTACACAATGAACCCACGCCATCCGTCAGGGTTGGTATTGATCCATACGGCAAAATAATAGCAGTGTATGATGATACAATCGGCAATAAATCCATCAAGATAAAATCAAAATGAACATCAACGTAAATGAAATATGAAAGTTCGTGCGTCAACCCTTAAAGAGTATGATTTTTGTCCGAGGGCGATCTATCTGCGGGATGTCCTGGAGGTCAAGCCGAGGGCAAGCCCGGAGCAGACAAGGGGTTTACTTGGGCATGCGGTAAGGAAGGAACTGGCACTCAGGCAGCCTAAAATAATAAAGGATGCTGAGAAAGCGGAGCAGATAAAACCCCTGCTGATCGAAGAATTTGACAGCATTCTTGAAGATGTTCCATTCATTTACAGGGAGAAACTCGGGGATAAAGACTATGAGGATTACATGGAAGTTATAAGAAGTGAGATAGACAGGGAGATAGATGCGGTGAGCGATAAATTGAGGTATATGCTTTCAGAGCTGGGAAGGGAAAAGGTGATTGAGCAGTTAACTCCCTGGAAGGTTGAATATTCTTTGAGGTCGGATAATCTGAAACTTTCCGGGAGAATTGATAAGATAATGAAAGAAAAAACCTTTATTCCTATAGAGATAAAGACGGGGGCTGTGGGAGACGGTATATGGGAGGGGGACCGCCTGCAGGTCTGTGCTTATGCCATGCTTCTTGAGGATAAATTCGACTGTTTTATCCCTTACGGCTTTGTTGAATACACCCGCGTGGGAGAGCAAAGACCGGTTTTGAATACAGAGCAGTTGAGAAGGAGGGTGATTGACACGAGGGACAGCATTATCAGAATAATTGAAGGCGAATTGCCAGAGATAAGCAAGACGGAAAAGAAGTGCAGGGTTTGCGGGTACAGGGAGGAGTGCTATAAAATTTAAATATAAAAAATGATAATGGAAATAATCTCAGCATTACAGGATTTGCCGGACTCCTGGGGGTATGCCGGGCTATTTATCGCGGTGCTGATTTCAACCGCGTCAATCATATACCCGCTTCCTATTGATACGCTAATTGTATTTGCCGGTGGATCTGCTGGGAACCCGATTCTTGTCGGCGTTATAGCAGGTGTTGCGGGGTCGATCGGGGAATTAAGTGCCTACTTTATTGCAAGGGGCGGTAAAAGGATTATTGGAAGGTATATACAAGAAGGGGAAAAATATTTTAAGGTGGAGGAGCAGTTCAAAAAATATGGATTCTGGGTTATTCCAATATTTGCCGCCACCCCTTTACCGATGGACTTGATTGGATTAGCGGCAGGAGCATTAAAATATGATTTGAAAAAATTCCTTTTAGGGGTGCTGATCGGCAAAATCCCGAGATATCTGCTTATAGCGTTCGCGGGATACTTTGGATTTGAATTTGTAAAAGGACTTTTCGGGGCGTAATCAAACCTTCCTTGCCCTGCAGACCAGTGTCATGCCGTTTTTTGGATCGATTTCGTTCTCGAATTTCAGATAATATTGGGTGATAAGCCGGTTTACCAGCCCGGAAATGATTCGTTTGTGTGCGCCTTTCCTTATCCTCGGGTAATACCTCATCCTGAAAATCGTTGCGCCAAAGAATACGAACGGTATCATGCCAAGATTCCAGTACCTAAGCATATCGATTTCAAACCCGTTTTCTTTTAGGATTTTTACCAGCCGCTCTTTACTGTATCTGCGGTAATGCCCCCACAGTTCATCCATCGGGCCGTATAATCTTGGAGCTGTAGGCACGGTGAGTATGAGTTTTCCCCCGTCACATAGCATTTTTCCCATATTCCCCAAGGCCGTGGAATCATCCTCTATATGCTCCAGAACATCAAGTGCAATGACATAATCGAAACGCTCATTCAAGACATTTTTTGTAATATCCAGTACTTCAAACTTTATATCCATCTCCCCGTTATTCTGTCGTGCGACTTCTATCAATTCGTCAGAGACGTCTGTAGCGATAACGGAATGTCCATTCTTCGCAATATCCGCGGACATATAACCCGTTCCGCACCCGACCTCCAACACCTTTTTTTGTTTTGAATTATCCATTAAAGACAGCACCAGTTCCTTCCTGGCTACCTTCCAGAAAACATCCCCGTCATCGGTCTGCAATAACTCATCCACCAGATATATTTCTTTCAATTTTAGAATTTTTTATTTTAATATGAACTGAAAAATAAGAAATAATTTCAAGCGACCCGGTTCCTAAGCACCCCGATTTTTTCAATCCCAATCTCGACCACGTCACCGCTAACGAGTATGCCCACCCCCGGCGGGGTCCCTGTGGCAATTAAATCCCCTGTTTGGAGTTTCATGAACTTACTTGCGAAACTTACGCATTCTTCCGGGGAGTGGGTCATCTCTTTTGTGCCGCAATTTTGCCTTAACTCCCCGTTAACCGTGCATTTGATATTTAAGTTGCCGGGGTTTATATCCGTTTCGATCCACGGGCCAGTGGGGCAGAAAGTCGGGAATGACTTTGATGCGCTCCACTGGATCATCTCTCTTTCCAAATCTCTGGCAGTTACGTCGTTGACTATCGTATAGCCAAGTATGTGCTCCAGGGGATTCTCAATATTGTATCCCGGTTTTTTGATCACAACCCCCAGTTCTGCCTCGTGCTCCACCCCGCTTGGAATCTCAGGGAGAATTATTTTCTGCTTGTGACCTATAACTGATGTTGGCGATTTCAGGGTCAGGGTTGGTTTTGAGGTGGCGATATCATCCATCTCCTTTCTATGCTTCGGATAGTTAAAGCCCATGCATATGATTTTTGGAGGATTAACGGGGGGCAAAAATTCAATCTCGTCCAGGGGATATTCTTTTTTTGTTCTTTCGTCTATAACCGCATCATCCTCCACTACGCCGTTGTGTGCTCTTCCATCTAACTCAAATCTTAGAAGTTTCATATCTCTTATTATTTTTTGTAACATAAAAAATCAATCTAAAAATCACAACCACTCACAATCCAATTCAACAAAACCAACATAAAATCCAATCAAAAATTCACCCCAACCCCTTAATTTTTACAAGCAGCTGCTCAAGCGTATATGCATCAGATGTCGTGAAATCAAACGGGGGGTCAATGAATTTCCCGACCTTCATCGGGACATGGTCCATAAATCATTTATTCTTTGTAATTTCAAATAATTCATTTGGTATTTCATTATCCTGTAAAAAGTAGATTCTTTCTGTTCTCTCATGAACAAAGAGCCCGAACTCACGGATGACATCTCTTCCAAGCAGTGATGGAAGTCTTTCATAAAAATTTTTAAGTTTGCTTCGCATCACGGGGGAAATATCATCCGGAATTTTATTTTTTATCACAGATACATTCATTCTTTTAACAAAATCAGGTTCGATTTTCAGGATAACCTCCATGGTATATCTTTCCGCTTTTCCTCCAATGCCCCCCAGATCTCTATCCGCTTTTTTAAGTTTGCTGTAATCCAACCCTAACCTATGCGCATCCTTTTCACAAATTATAGTAAAATCAGCCCCCAGATCCACTAAAAACCTTAATGGTTTTTCAACAAGAGTATCCAGAATCATTATTTCCGCATCTACAAATGGTCTTTTTATAAATCCTTTTTTAGTATAATATCCCTTGATCATTTTATAAATTCAAATTTATATTCCTGTCAGTATCCATATCTCCTCTGAGGTGGATAAGAATTCAATTACACAGTCCCCAGGATGTATATCATGTTTCTTTAGATTATCAAGCAATGAATCAAAATCATCATTTACATTCACCACCTTCCTGTTAAGGACAGCAATCCATTTGTTGGGATATTTCTCTTTTAATTCATCCTCATGCTGCTCGATGAAAATTGAGTCCTCTCTGAATCGCTTCATATCTGCACTATCCTTTTTTGTGATTGTCATGTAATTCATTTTTTATGTTTAATGAATTTTTGTCTTAATAAACTTTTTAAATATCATTATGAACGCAATTGTTCCTTTATGATCCAGAACATACACATTTTGAATTTGAACTGTGTTTTTATAGATCATCATCTCAACCCCTTAATCCTCTCAAGTAACTGCTCAAGCGTATCTGCATCAGATGTAGTGAAATCAAACGGGGGGTCAATGAATTTCCTGACCTTCATCGGGACATGGTCCATTCGGTAGAAGGTGCCTTCGGACTCCATTCCCGCGATTACTCCGGGCAGCACGACATCGCTCAGCATGGTGGTTGGGTTAGGGGAGATGTCTATGCTTATCACCGGAATTTTAGCCATCCATTCAACGCTTTTTCTCGGCTGGTGGGCAGCCAGGTCTGCTCCGAGCACAAGCATCGCATCAATGCCCTTATCCGCTAAAATGTCGGCATTCGTGAACTCCCCAGGACCGTATCTCGGGTAGCCCCTTGAGAAATCAACGGCATAGGGGTAGCCTGTGGTGTAGGACATAACCTGCACGAAACCGGCAACATTGCAGTGCCCCATGTTAATGCCCATTATGAACTTGGTGTAGTTGTTCAGTAATTGAACCATCTTCATCATATTCTCCTGGTTGCGGTGCTTTCCTATTGAACTCGCCAACCCCAGGCCAAAACACAGCGCTCCGAACTCGGCATTCTTCATCATATCAACCATTTTATCAAAGGTTTCCCGGTTGATGCCGATGTCCTCAAGCGCGAGATCGCTCACCTCCTTTTCATTTAATGTGGCCCTTATAGCGGAAAACAGCTCATAATCCTTATTCGGCTTTACCCTGACATGCAGATCAGCGAGTTTAGAGCTCTTCGTTTTTCTCGGGTCCACAATGATCATCTTCCTGTCCAGCCTCCCCCTCTTTCTAAAGCGCCCTCTCGGGAATATCGCGTAATGCGACATATGTCTGGGGTGAGAATCCATGGGGTTGGTGCCCCAGTAGATTGCCAGATCCGCCCTGTTTTTTATCACTCCAAGAGTTGCGGTAACCATCCCGGCTTCCTGCAGCCCCAGTCCGGTTGGACAGTGGCATTGAGTGAAACTGCCGTCAATCGTTCCTCCAATATGCTCCGCAATCTTGATTCCAGCAGCATACGCTTCACATATCGTTTCGGTGCCCATGAAAATATGGGGGCGCTTTGCATTTACAAGAATTTCTGCGGCTTTGTCTAGCGCATCATCCCAGTCCGCATCCCTCGATTTTCCATTCTCTTTTACCTGCGGTTTTTTAATCCTGTGGGCACTTACCAGTTCCTGAAACTTGGAGTGCCCCATCTTGCAGGCATTCCTTGTATTAACTTTCCCGTCCAGAACCTCTACCCCGATGTCATCACATACTGATCCGCAGACGGGGCACATAACATTTTTGAATAACATTTTCAATTATTATTTATTATTTATTAAAAAATAAAATATGAAATTAATTGTTGCGATAACCGGAGCCTCCGGGGTTATAGTGGGAATAAGGTTTCTGGAGGTTGCAAACCAGATGGGAATTGAAACGCATCTGATTTTAAGCAGACCAGCCGGGCAGATTATAGAAATCGAAACCCCTTATGCCGTAGACGAAGTTAAAAGTCTTGCAAGTCATTGTTATGATAATTCAGATTTAACTGCCGGCATAGCAAGCGGCTCTTATGTCGCAGGAAATATTGATGCCATGGTGATCTGCCCGTGTTCAATGAAAACCCTTGCATCGGTAGCTGCGGGTTATGCAAAAAATTTGATCGGGAGATGCGCAGATGTTTGTTTGAAACAGGAAAAGAAATTGCTGCTGGTGCCGAGGGAGTCGCCATTGAGTTTGATCCACCTGAGGAATTTAGTTACAGCAAGAGAAGCGGGAGCAACCGTAATCCCCCCCATGCTTTCTTTCTATCACAAACCGGAAAAAGTAGAGGATATGGTTGATTTTGTTGTTGGAAAAATTCTTGATTCGCTTGGAGTTGAGCATAACTTATATGAAAGATGGGGGGATTGAACAGCATTCCCCCTGTTTATGCATAAAACAGAAAACTTCAAATAAATATAATACGAAAAACAAAGGGTTTGGTTGCAGAGCCGGAGGTTGACAGGGTAAGTAAAGGTGTGCTATCTCAGGACACTACCGAAAAAAGAACCGTTTATATTTATATTTATCTTTATAATTAAATAAAAAACGATGGCAAAAGGAAAATTGACGGAAACAGAAAGAGTGGAGACGGAATCCAGGAAGGAATTGATGGACAGCGTACCTAAGATACTGGTTTACGGCGGGACGGCCCTTTTAATATGGCTTTTTTCGAAGCTGGTGTTTATTAAACTGGGCAATGCATACAATATAACCTCGGACATTACTGCAGGTTACATAATAGCGGTGATCGCAATACTGGTGGTATTGTGGGTGGTGCTCAAGGTGCTGAAGGAAGTCAAGGATGTTTGTGATGCTGTTGGCGGATTGATAGCGGTTAATGCAGGCAGGGGCGGCGCAAGTGAAGAAGAGGTTGAGAACTGGCGAAAAGCAATCAGGGGCGTAGCGTATGTCATAGTGGTAGCGGTGGCGTTTATATTCTTTGCCTCCCTGTTAACGGAGATCGGGGATTTTGTAGGCGAAGTGGCAGCTGGTGTACTTTTGATCGGGATTTTTATATGGGCTGCGTACACTCTATACAAATCCGGGATGGCTGTTTCCAAGGAGGTTGAAGCAAGAGCGCTGGAATGGGAGAAGAAGACCCTGCTTAAGGAAGCGAAAGATTAATTTTTTTATTTTTTCTTTTTATAATTTTATAAAATGGAAAAATCTCCTGGCTCAAAAGAGTTAGAGTATGCTAAGAGAACAAAAAGAATTACGATTTATTTAGTGTGTGTTCTCGTTATTTCCGGCACATACAAGTTCTTTGATAGGGTATGGGGGGCTATGTCAGAGGATAATTATCTGAATTTTTATATAGTGGGCCCTGTCGAGGGGTTACTTGACGGAATCGCCAAAGCCATTGACCCGCTGGTTGTTCAATACGGCATACAGTCGGAGTCGCTGATAATGCTCGTGCTGCTGCTTATAGGGCTTGTGTTGGTTATAGTGCTTTGTTTTCTTATAATGAGGAATCTGCTGGGTGTCGCAAAACTGCTATTCCAGTGATTTCACGATCACAAAGAGTCCCACTGAGATCAGGATTACTGCTGCCGAAAGGATGATAAGGGATATTATAAAACTCATCATCACTGCGGAGAAAAGCGATACCAAAAGTGCCGTGCATCCAACAATAAATAATCCAATGCCGATCCACAACCCGTTCCTCCTGTCCAACTCAATGGTTATTTTCATTATTTTTCCTGACATTTTTAAGTAAAATAATAAAATAATAAAAATAAAAAATGTAAGGATTGACAGCGTTTATCCGACAAACTCAACGATTTCTTCGATAAATCCCGACATCCCTATCAAAAGAACAATGATCGTGGCTGCAAGAACGACAGGCAGAAACGGGTACGCCTTCTTTTTTCTGCTGAGCCCGGAAAGCACGGGACCGAGAATTTTATCTGTTACCCACAGGACAATATAATAGATTACGATATAAAAGGGGTTAAGCAGGGCGGCAGCGGCAGAAACGGCTGCGACATCCGCTTTTGCAAGTGAAAATATCTTTCCGATTTTTTGTGAGGAAAGCACGGCAAAGCCCGCGATGAGAATCCATTTCAATACAAGAAAATCCAGCACGGTCCTGGCGTAAACATCATACAGGAGCATTATGATTGCAAATCCCAACCATACCTCAAAGAATTCTCGCTGCGCAGAGAGTCGTTTAAGATCGCTCAATGCCGCGACCGTGAATGTGCCGAGCAGGAAAAACAAGCCGTAAATCTGCGCGGCTTCCATATGGATCGAAAGGTACGATAGCAGTTCCATTTTTTATTGTACTACAAGCTATATGAATTTACAATAAAAAGTCCTTGAGACGAATGTCTCAATGGATTTTTAATTCTTTAAATTTTGATTTAAATAAATCAAACAATCACAATCATCTTTCATCCCGGGAATCTCTTTTCACCAGGCAGCTACGGCATTTGCCACATCCCTTGTTGTAATCACCCCTATAACCCTCCCTTCTTTCATAACCGGAAGGTGTCGTATACGGGATTCTTCAAATATTTCAATTGCGTCATTTATCGTTTTTCCGGCCGTTATTGTAATTGTCAGTCCGCTTGCGATATCTACGATCCTGACATCCCGGGGCGATAAATTCCTTGCGGCAACCTTTGTCAAAATATCCCTTTCAGTCACGATTCCGTGAAGTCCGCCGCTCTTTGTGAAGACATTGATACTGTCGACATCCTTTTCCGCCATAATCTTTGCAGCATCCAGGACACTCATTTCAGGGTCAACAACGGTAACCCCATGCATTATATCCTCTACTTTTATTTCCCCGCTGCGTCCGATTTTTGATCTCCGGAAATAACCAAAGGGCGCTTCCGCAATATCCCTTGAGGTTATGATGCCCACAATCGTATCCTCATCCTTGCCTTTTTCAAAAATGGGAAGATGCCTTATCCTGTGTTTATCAAGAATATCCGCCGCCTCTTCAATTGTTGTGGTGTTATCCGCCCTATAACTTGCTTCTTTCGCGATCTCTGATACCTTTATTCCGGAAGGCTCTTTATTTTCTGCAACAATATTCTTTAAAATATCTCTTTCGGTGACGACCTTAGTTTTTTCCTTGTCCCGCATCAAGACACTGCTGATCCCCTCTTCCGTCATAATTTCAGCGGACTTTAAAACGGTCGTTTCCAGCCCTATCAGTATTGGTTTATGCATGATCTTTTCCACAGTTGTTGAGATTTCATAAATTGTCTCAAATTTAGCTACCTGGTATGCAACCATCGTTCCGATTAATGCAGGAACTGCAAATGGATAACCAAACAGCACCAGGGTAAAAATTGCACAACCAATTGGGGCGTTTGTCATTGCAGCAAGCACCGATAATGCACCAACCCCAACATAACCCCCTATATTCCCTGGTTCTACAAAACCAAAATGTGCAAGCGTTAAACCAAAGGCACCCCCCATCAAACTTCCGACAATCATTGCAGGCATTACCATCCCACCGCTTGCAAAAGAACCGACATACCATGAATTTGCAAATATTTTACCGAACATGATCAAAAGAAGGAGTCCGATTGCAGCAAGCACCGGGAGTTTCAGTCCGTTAACATATCCCCCCATACCGTTTTTTTCTATCTGCTTCCCGTCCTCGCCGATTGCGGGTTCTAGCTGTGATGCGATCATCATCGTCACAAGTCCTGTCTGGGGATCATATTCAGCCGATTTTGACATCCGCACATTATCGGCCGCGAACCCGAGATGAGTCGGGGTGGAGTGAGAATACGGGAGATTGTCGCCAAATTCGTCTTCAATGTATAATGTCCTCCCTGATGCGTCCTTACCTGCAATTTTAGACTGGTCATTTTTGTCCCCATAGCAACCAAGAATCAGGAAATTATCGCCTGTGGCAACTTTATCAAATGAGGTTAAAATCTTGTCTCCGGCATCGCCGACGGGAATTGTCAATAAAATAAACGCTAATGCAGCGGGAATAATTGAGCCAATCAATGGTTTTACATACACCGGAGCATTTAAATTTTCAAAAAACCCGACGCTGAATTGAAATGTTTTGATGAATATCAAGGCGGTGATTCCCGCTAAAAACCCAAGTACTGCAAACCACCAGAGATGCGATATCTCAAGCGTATAGGGCAGGTAACCAAAGAAAGGATTTGCATCAAACGCTATAACCGAAGTTGCAAAAGCGGTCATACCGGCAAGTTCGCCGCCTATTGCATACTTTTTCGGTATCCTCACGCCGCCGTGCAAAAGTTCGGTAACAAAAACACCAGCCCCTACAGGGGTCCTTAAAAGTCCGGCAATTCCCCCCGCCATTGCCATCACGGCAATTTGCCTTCTGTTATTACCGATTTTTTCCAGGTAAGGCATCAGGGGAGTAATAAATCCCTGCCCGATCCTTGCCGCCGGGCCGACAAGGCCCCCGCTGTTCCCCATTCCGATACCGATCAATTGAGCAAAGAATTTTACTATCCCTGCACTCCAGTGGCTCTTTCCCTGTTTTACATCGTCATGGAATTCCTTTATCATAATATCGGGTCCCGGGCCCCACCCATGCCCTGATTTGGACCATTTACTGTGTAAAATTATAGAGGCTATTAACGCGCCGATTAAAGGAATAATTATTATATAAATGTGGTTCTGAACAAACATACCGAATGTCCAGTCCTGCAGTTTAAAGAACAGTTTTAAAAATACCTGGATTATTGTTCCGGAGATCGCACCGACAATAACACTTGCGATTAATATCTGCACGAATTCTGTAACCGCTGCCTTAAAGGGATGCCAAAATGCCATCTTTATTAATCTTACTGATTAGATTTACTAATAAAAAAAGGTATTATGCCCCGGGAATCCGGGGCACGTATTCTAACGCTTCAAAAAATAAAAAATATTTAGAAGAGCGCTGCTACTCTCTCAGCATTCTTCTTTATGTTCTCAGCATTCTCCATTATTCTCTCTCTTCTCTCGTAAATTTCTTTCGTGTTTGCCTCGATTCTTGCTCTTCTTTCAAGTATGTTCTCCCTGTTAGCTTTTGTCGTCTCAGCATTTTTCTTTGCTCTTGCTTCGATTTCGTCTATCTTTGATGCATTTGCCGCAATTATCTCTGCATTACTATCCGGTGTTGGGTTGTCAGCACCCGGCACTCCGTTGTCCAGCCACTCTTTATTATCTGCTATCATCCCCTTGTTGTAGGTTACTATTTTTTCATTCAACTCCATGATCCTCCTGTTGACCGCCATCATTGCTTCATTCACATTCATTATATCCGTGTTTATGTCCATTACCTCCGCGTTCAGCTCTGATCGGTGGTCTAAAAATTCCAGCCTCACATTGTTCAACATGGAATTCTTAAAGTTTCTCTGCACATCCGTGTCCTCCGGTAAAGCATGCAGGACGCCTCTCCTGTTTCTAAACAGGTTGCTTGTGTTTGAATTTGCAAGCTGGCGGTTTCCTCCGAAGGCGGCTTCCCTGTTTCTCATTATCAGGTGCCTGTTTACCATAGCCATGCTTCTGTTCAGGTATGCATTTTTTTTGTTCTCCATCACATCTCTTCCAAGAGCATGCATCCGTTTTTTATTTGCCGCAATATTTTTTGCGTTTTCTTCTGGTGTTGCCATTTTTTATGTATTTATATATTAGTATTGTACATATAAATACGACTATTATCTATATATGGATCATGAACAACAAGATGAATTAACACATATAATTTTTGAATAAAATTAAATTTTAAATAAAATTTTTGGACATATTTTATAAAATGCTTGAATTAAACATAAAAGAGGACGAAAAGGTTGTTTTAGAGCGCGCCGTAAAGCAGATAGGCGTGTTTGGTTCCGGGACACTTGAAAAGTTAATCGTTATTGATGAATTAATAAGCGGAAAGAAGACCGCGTCAGAAATCCAGGAAAAACTCCCTGAAGTCGGAAAATCCACGCTTTACAAGTACATAGGGGATCTTGAGAACGCAGGGATCGTAAAAAAGGAGACGAAAGGAAGCAAGGTTCTGTATTCACTCGGCGGATTTTCCATAGTGCTGACGCCTAAAAGAATATCTGGAATGCTTAGAGGCGCAAGAGAGGATGAAGAAAAGAGATTCAATGAGATGATTAAATTTGACGGACAGGTAAGTATAGTTGACCGCTACAACCGTCCAAGTGAGTTTTACCCGAGCGTGCTGCTTTCTGATATGATTTCCTGCGGAATAAAACTAAGCACAGGGATTGACATACTGAGGGATGTTATGGAAAATTTGTATGACGGCATAAGCACAAGGGAGATATATTCGATAACGAAAAGAATGATTTATAAAAGAAGCAGGTCTTTAGCAATTGATTATAAAAGATATATTTTGGGCGCGGTAAATGTTGAAACGGATGACGGGATAGAAGTGTGGGATGATGAGATGATAGAAAAGGTTATAAAAGAAACCCATGATGTAGTTGATATCCCCACCCCGGAACTTGAGCACCTCTCGCACCGAATAGGAAGACATTTAAAGAGAACCGGCAAAGTAATTCCGGATGAGCTGGCATTTGCATACATAAATTATATGGTCTCTTCTTATCTGGAGACTCATTGATTTTATCAAAAACAACCTTCTGAAACAGCAAAATTTAAAAAATTTTGTGTTCCAGAACTTGCTTCGCAAGTTCTGCGAAGGTTGATCATCATAGTGAATGAGGGGGGGTTTCACCCCCCCATGCTCTTCTAAAATAGAAAAAAAAACCACATAGTTTAATTACAATAAAAAATGGCAACATTGGATGAGATAAACGAATTAGCAGAGGAGAACAGAACGATGATAATGGGCGCCAATTCACGCTTGGATGCCCTTGAAAGGATGATAGGGAAGAACAGGGTCACGGTTACAGAGAACAGGGAGATGATCCTTGAGAACAGAAAGATGATCCTTGAGAACAGGGAGAAGGTTCTTTCCGACAGGGAAAAGATAGATGAAGATCACAGAAATCTTGTTGAAATCAAGGTCAAGCTTGAAGAAATAAAAAATGGCATCTCTAAAAAGGATTGAGGAACTTATAGAATCAAATCACGGGATGGTTAATGCTTTAAGGTCAAGAATCGAAAGACTTGAGAATGAAATCCAGCACACGGTAGAGATGGCAAACGAGAATATGCACCTCCGAAACAGAAACAGGGAGTTGATCCTGGAAAACAAAAAGATGAGAAAGGAGAATGAAAAGGCGAGGGCAGACAATGAAGAAATGCTTAAGGAGTGCAGAAGGATGATTAAAACCATAAAAGGAACTTGAAAAACTTTGACTAACCTTTCAATCCCATAATCCTCGCAAGTAACGCCTCCAACTGGATCCTTTCGTTTGCCCCCTCGACCAGGCAGAAATTTGCCTCCCCGATCAGATCGATTATTTTGACCTTCATCCTGTCCTCCACATCCAAATTCATCACCTCCCTGTTCATCTGCAGCAATATGTCTTCACCGCTCATGCCGTAACTCAACATCAGTTTATCCAGGAGGTTTCTTGCATCCAGGAATTTTCCGCCCAGCGACAGATTCAATATGGTAAGCACCTCCTCAGGTCTTGCGGCTGATGCTATAGAGTAAACATTCTCTTCATTTACTTCTCCTGAGGCAGCCGATGACTGCAGGATGTTTATCGCTCTCCTGACATCTCCTTCCGCAACGTAAAGTATCGCATCCAGTGCAGCATCCTCATATTCAATACCTTCTTCTTTTAAAATATATTCCATTCTGCCCCTTATAGCATCTCTTGAAAGCCTCTTGAATCTAAAGACGGCACACCTTGACTGCAGCGGTTCGATAATTTTGCTTGAGTAGTTGCAAGAAAGAATAAAACGGCATGTTTCTGTGTAGCTCTCCATCGTTCTTCTGAGAGCATTCTGCGCCTCAGGGGTCAGGGCATCCGCCTCATCCAGGAATATCATCTTGAATTCCCCCACAATCGGGCGGGTGCGGGCAAAATCCTTTATCTTTGTCCTGACGACATCTATCCCACGCTCATCGCTCGCATTTAATTCCAAAAAATCCTCCCATGTGCCGCCAAAGAATTCGCGGGCAATACACAAGGCTGCAGTGGTTTTCCCGGTCCCGGCGGGACCTGCAAAAAGCAAATGCGGCATGGATTTTGCAGAAACATAGGCAGAAAGCCTCTGTGAAATTTTATCCTGCCCGATCATATCATCTAATTTATGCGGCCTGTATTTTTCTGTCCAGGGAAGTTCCATAATCTACTTTTTTCTAAAAGATTGTTTAACTCACAAATATGATCATATCCCCTCTCAAAAATATTTGAGAAAATTTTCTGTCCAGTTCCCCGTCTTTGATAAACTCGGCATCATCCAATACAACGTTCAGGTGTATGTCGAAGGCCTGTAATTTGCCCCTAGAGCATCCAGAGGTTTCTCTACCGTCCTCATTTTCTATTTTTTAAATTTTAATAATTGAACGATAATATAAATAAAAGCACTAGCTCCTTAACCTTAAAATTTCTTTGATTCTTCTTAAGACAACATCAATGAAGAAGAGCGTTAATGCCGAGGCGATAAAGTATATGCCTATATATTCCTTTTCCCTGACTCTTTGTGTTGATTTTTTCTCGGAGATATAATCTCCAATACCCTCAACTTCATCCATATAGTATATTTCTCCACCGGTGGCTTCAGCAACCGAGTTCAGCATAGCATGGTTGATTCCAACCCTGTCATATTCCAGCGGATAATTTACTGCTGCAGCATCCTCATCCCGTTCATTTTCCCGGGATGCGGCGATGTCGTAAAAGCCAGCCCGGTCCGGAGTTATCGCGGCATAATATACTCCCCTGTCAAGAATTCTTAAATCTTTTTCATACCCGTCAACCCACAATCGCGGCATGCTCTCCCCCTTTGATCTTACCACGATCCCGGATTCATACCCCAGGTGCATGTCCTCCGCTTCAACCTTCACCTTCTTCCCCTTCTCGACATCCCCGATCGCCCAGTTTACCGTGCGGGGGAAGAGTTTTCCTTCATAGACCTGGGCTCCCCACGATTTTCCGTTATCCGTGGTTAAAGAGACAACTCTCCCGGTACCAAATCTCCATACCGTGATTACCGGGCTGTTTGACTGGGCCGTAACAAGCGTTTGAGCATTGGATTTCGTGGTAACCTTGTTAAAACCGCCCACCGACCCGCTTAATGTGATCTCATCGGTTATAAAGTGGTGCGGATTTCGGATTGTCAACGGATACAAATCCGTTTTCAAAGCTTCCCGTTCCTCTATCAACCCCCCGAATGCCACCTCCAATCTCTGGGTCTCTCCCGGCTGAAAGTACAGTCCGTTTCCGGCATTAGCCAGCTTTTTCATGAAATCTTCATCTGTATCCTCGCCAACCCCTACCGCGTATATCTCTATGCCCTTATCGGCCAGTTTGTATGCTTCATTTAATGCCACGGAAGGCCACATGTCTCTCCCGTCCGATATCAACACGATATATTTACTGCCCTGAAAATTCTCGAGCATGCTTTCTGCGTTAACCAGCGCAGAATACACATAGGTGCCGCCGCCGTACTTCAGTCTTGATATCCTGTCTTCAATTTCCGCTCTGGAATCCCATTGTCTGAGATCTGAAACAGGGTATGCGCGGGTGTTAAATGCCAGTACCCCGATATAATCCTCTGTTTCAAGGTCTCGAATCATTCTTATAGCCAGTGCTTTTTCAACATCTATCTTGGTGTCGCCTTCTGAAATCTCCGAGAATCTCTTTTCTGTGCTCCCTGAGATGTCAATTGCGAACACAACCCCGATTTTCCCCCTCTTTTTCTCCATTTTTTCCCCCGACCTTACGGGAAGCAGTAACTCGAGTTTGCTTTTATTGTAGTCCCCCCTGTCGTAGGAGTCTCTGCCGCCGACCACCACTAAGCCCCCGCCCGAGGTTATGTAGTCCCTGAGTTGAGTATAACTTTCATCTGCCGTATCTGCATCAATATCATCCAGGACGATCGCCGTGTACATGTCATAATCATAATCCTCCAGATCATCGGGGTCAGCAGTCCTGAGTTTATAAAATTTCTCCAGGGCATTCTTTAAATGAGAACCGCTCTCTGAAACCAGCAATACTTCCGGTTTGTCAACAACCTTTATTGTTTTATGGAAAATGTTGTTTTCCACAAAAAAATCATTTGAGGGGGTTATTTCCGCCTTGAGTTTGTAGATTCCCTTGCCAGGGAAGTCATACTTAAACGGAACCGTTTTTGTCGTTTCGTATTCCTCATGGGTGATCTCCCTATCCAATACCCTCTCACCGTCAACATAGAGACTCAGACGGTAATCGGATGTGCCGTAACCTGCCCTTTTTACCACCACCTTGCCGTCATACTCCGAGCCTATAAGAGCGCTCTTTGGTCCGGTGATCTCAACCCCGTGATCGGTTTCCATTTTTCCTTGTTCAGGCAGGATTACATGGATGGTGGTGTTTACCTTCGCCGCCAAAGATGCGACGTCCATCAAATCTTTTCCGTAATTGTCATTGCCGTCGCTGACCAGGAGCACGAGACCTGTTTTTTCTCCAATGATTGAGTTATGAAGGGCATCCCCCGTGGTGGTTTTATCTTCATTTTCGGAGAATATTTCCAGCTCAACCCCGCGGCTTTCGTTAAGGTAATTATAGAGTTCATCCACATCGTCCCGGATGCCGGGATACATATTCATGGAGCGGGATCTGTCCTCAAGAATCGTTATCTGGGTTTCTCCCCCGGGTATTTCGCGCTCCGATATAAAATAAGGCGATGCGATCGCAAGAAGGACGAATGAGAATATCAAAAACCTCGAGATCAAAAGCAGCTTCTTTTTCCTTAAAAATAAAAACAGGAGGATAGTGAGGGGGATGATTAACAGGACAACATAGAGATGCTCAAATTGCAAGCCGTAAAGCATGCTTGCGTCGAAACTCTGCGCTGCTTCTATCGCGCCGTCTGCATCAAAATTCCTCGCAGCCCCTATCGCGCCGTCTGCAAAATTCTGCAAGCCCCTTATCACATCATCGACATTCATATATATTTCTTTAAAATTAAATTAAAAATAACATGAAATTTAAGCTTAGTGGTTATTTGACCGCGACTAAAAAGGTGGAGGATTCCTGGGTTGAGGAAATAATCGGGAATTTAAAAAAGGAGAGGATATTGGAGAGGGGCGCACCGGAAGGTGAGGGGGCTAAAATAGAGGAATGGAAAACCCGGGAGGATAAGATTCACATTAATATCTCATCCGGGAGGTATGTCCGCCCGCATGACGCAGTATTCAGGTTGAGGAATTATCTTGCCCGGGAGATGGGAAGGAAAAGAAAAATCGGGGTAAGGGATATTTTTGTTGAAAGATACGAGATTGAACTGGAACTGGATGACCTGCCCGCAGGAGAAGTATCCCTTCCGTTTGCAACCGTTGAAATCAACAGGAAGGAAAAGAAAGCAAGGCTGGTGCTTCAAAACCTGGATGAAGAGTTTATTAAAGGCAATGCCGTTGACAGGGTTATAAAGAGGTTCTGCGAGAAGGTCAGGGCATCGCATACGGGCGGGAAAAAAGAGTTCTCAAGGCTGATTGAAAAAAGCGCAGAAAAAGAGCATAAGTTAGGGGCCGACCCGACCCGGGAAATGATAGACCGGGGTTGGGTCAAGGAGTTCCCGGGGGCGGGCATATGGATAATAATGCCCCCTTACGCCTGCCTTATAAGGGCGATGTACGACCTCTGCATAGATGAGGCGGCAAAGAAACTGGGTTTTGAGGAGATAATGCTTCCTCGCCTGATCCCCCTGGAGGTTGAAAGGAAAAAAGGGCACCTTAACATCGCAAACGAGCAGTTCTGGGTCTGCCCCCCGGTCTCCCGGAACCCTAAGGATTTCGAGGACTACTCGGATCTGGTGGAGATCACCCGGAAGCCGCTGCCTGAGAAATTAAAAGAAAAACTTAAAGAGCCGATGTTCGGGCTTGCGTACGCGCAGTGCGAACCCTTTTACCAGATATTTGAGGGCGAGATAAGCGATGCGGAGAGGTTGTGGAAGGTCTATGACATTAACGGACCGACATGGAGGTGGGAAGGCGGGGGCTTGAAGGGACTTGAGCGTTTGAATGAATTTCACCGCATCGAGTTTGTCTTTATCGGGACCCCTGAAGAAGTGGTTAAGACGAGAGATATGGTGCTTGAAGAAAGCAAGAGGGTTCTCGAGGATGTGCTGGATCTGCAGTGGAAGGTTGACGCCACAACCGCCGTGTACCTGGAACACGCGGGCAAAACAGAGGACGAGGATGATCAATTCGTAAAAACCTATGACCTCTCGGCGATACTACCGTTTAAAACCCAGAGCAGGGAGGAGGCGGAACTGGAAATAGCGTCATTTCACGTTCACAAGGATTTCTATGCCAAGAGATTTCACTGGAAGGAAAAAAAGAACCGAGAGTTATGGAGCGGCTGTGCAGGTATTGGACCGACAAGATGGGCGTTCACATTCCTGGCAAGGCACGGTTTTGAGTTTGAAGACTGGCCGCAAGCAATCAGGGAGAGGATTAGGAAACTGCCCCAGGTGCCGAGATTTGAGAACTGGCCGAGGGTTGAGTGATGGGTAAACAACTTTTTATTTAACAATATTCTGAAATATCTAAAATAATAATAAAGAAATGACATCAAAAAATTATGATTGGTATGTGAATGCAGAATTTGGCGATGAATTTAAGGGCAGGTATGTAGCAATAGTGGATGAAAAAGTTGTTTGCCCCGGAGATAATGCAAAGGACGTGTATGAGTCTGCTGAGAGAATGCATGCAGGGAAGAATATATTATTGGCAAAGATACCAAAGGATGAATCATTGATATTGGCTCTCTAAAAAATGGTTATAAAATTCAGGTATAGAAAAGGGGAATCATTAATCATTCCGGAGGTTTATCGCCCTGTAGCGGATGTAAGTCTCTGGTCAAAGGTAAAGAAAAAGGGATATATGTTTCGATGTACATAGACTCCGGAGCAGACATAACATTGATTCCAAGATCGATGGGTGAACTTCTAGGACTTGAATTTGACAAATCCGAGGTATCGGAGTTAAGTGGGGTTGGTGGCGGGATGGTAGCGGTCATCATCAAAGAGGTACCAATGCGAATAGAGACGTACGAATTCAATGCTAAGATTGCATGGGCAATGATAGAAGAGGTGCCCTACTTATTAGGACAGGAGGAGGTATTTGATAGATTTGACATAAATTTCAGAAAGAAAGATAAAACTATAGAATTTAAATCAGGAAAGGATCAAGAAATTGCCGCAGGTGCCGGGACTTGAGAACTGGCCGAGGGTTGAGTGAATTGAATTTATTTAAATGAAAGACATAACTAATAATAAGGATTAAAAACTGAGGTGTTCATAGATGTCATCACTGGATCTATGAGTGTAATAGAACGGGTTATTGTATTGTAGAGTCGGGGACATATGTGTGGCAATTAGTATATTAAATCTAAATAATACTAAAAATGTCCACACAAAATATTTTATCTCCGGTAGATAAAGTTCTACTGTCTATGAATGGTATCATGCCCCAAATGGTTGAAAAAATAATTGAAAAAGAAGTAGGCGATAAGAAGATTTTATGTTGTTATATCAAGGAACCAACATTTTGCATGGATGGAAATACAAAGTTGACTCGTGAAAAATCCAAAAGAAAAATTAGGATAATGGGGCGGGGTATAAACGGTGTCCCTTTCCATATTATATTTTGGGTGAAATATTTCAAAAGAGAGAAACCCTTGACAGGGGAGAGTAAAAATAAACGGATTGATTATGACTTCCTCTACAGAAATAAGCAATTATCCCGCTATTCAAAACAAGTCCACGAAAAGGTCATAGGATTCCATCTCAAGAACTATGATAATGCAGATATAGTGGAGTTATTAAAGGAATGTTATGGTATTGAAATGTCTAAAATATATGTAAGACGGGCGATCAAGTATAAGTACAATAACATAAATATACCAAAAATAGAGGTCAAAACACTCGGCGTTGATGAAATGAAAGTGAAGGGGATCAATCGTATATGTACTGTGCTGCTGGATCTTGATAGAGGACTCACTCCGGGAATAATAAAAAGGAAGACCGCAGATCGATTAATGACCCTTATTAAAAAGGTGCGGGAGAAAGGAATAAATCTTGATCCAAACCTCGTTGTCAGAGACCTCTATAACAAGTGGGATACTGTTCTAAAAGAAGAGTTTGGTGACGCAATCACAATTGTAGCGGATAGATTTCATGCGGTTGCAAGAATACAAAAGCGTTTGTATGGCAATATTTATACTCCTCTCAGGAAGGAGTATCGGGCAAAAACAGATGCTATGGAAGATGCAGTATTGAAAAAAAAGATGAGTTGGAGCAATTGAAACAGAGATCACCTGTCCAGCAGGAAGAGGTAGAGAGAATTCAAAATGAACTTGATGATCTAATTGAGAAGGCAAAACAAGCAAAGGAAAAGAGCAGTGGTATTTTTAATGCGCGATGGGCTTGGAGAACGGGGAGGGAAGATCTATCTGATGAAAGAAAGAATAATAAGCCAAGCCCTAAAGAATTGCTTGATCGCCTGTTTGAAATAGATCAAAAGTTCAAGGAAATATACGATATTAAAGAGGAGTTCAGGGATATTTATGAAAGTTAAGATAAGAAGGCAGCAAAAGACGCATTAGATGATTTCGTAGATAAATATGGTGATGTTTACCCATTTCTTAAAAAGACGGTAAGGAATAACGAAACTGAGATTTTGAATATATTTACTGATGACGGGAAAAGAGAGATTAAATATTTGCCAGAACATCTTGTTGAGAGACTAAAAAAAGTTGAAAGGCGGCGAGGTTCTTTTAGAACATTTGAAAGCTGGGAGATGATTATAGATCTGTTGTTAGAACATTCATGCAGCGAAAATTAGAATCAAAATTTAAGGGGTTGCCACACATTTGTCCCTGACTCGAAACTTTCCTGTATTTGAAGCATTGGCATCGATCAACAATTCTTATGACAAGGTCTTTACTTATGATCAAAGCGGGGGGTGGGATTATAAAGCACTTTATGACGGAACATGGTATGGGGATTTAAGCGATATGGAACCGGGCAGAGGATACTGGTTTTATATGACGAATGCAGGAGTTTTGGAGGTGCCTTGATTCATTATCATTTCAACCCATCAACCCTCTTCAGGAAATCTCCCCTTAATTTGTCTCCGATGAATTCTCCCCCAAAGGCATCCACCTTTGCGCATATGGCTAATTTCGCGGCAAATGTCCTTGAAATCTTCCCCCTTATTTTTTTTGGCGCGCTTCTTATCTCGGGAAGCTGGAATATAACGCCGTGCTTCGGGGGCTTGATTTTTGTTCTTAAGAACTTGAAGAACGCGTCTTCTGCCCCGAGTATCTGGATCGTTGATGCGGGCAGGGTAGAGAGTCGTTTTAAGCCGCCAGCCAGCGATATTATGCGGGCCCCAAGCAGCGGCCCCGCCAATGCGGAAATGTTCGGGGCGATCTTATTCATCAGTTGCTCTATGTATGCTTCAATCATCGCCTTGTTTTCATACAAATCCAGGATTGGCTTTGCAAATGCTTTTACTGCATCAATATCGGGGGTAGAAAACTCCGCGCCAAATGAATCCTTTGAAGCGTTCCGTATCTTTTGTGCCATATCCGGATGCAATTTTATTTTTATTTTTTCCTGAAGATTATCAAAAGCATCCCTGTTTCCAAGTTCATGAACTAAAGAGACGTATAATTCATGGTTTGCCACGATATCATCCAATTCTGGAAAATGGATTGAATACCACTCTCTCAGCCGCTCAACCAGCTCATTAATGACTTCATCGATGTCGTCTATCGCAGAAATCGCCTGCATTGCCAACTGATCCCCCTCAACGACCCTTAACTTGATTTTTGCCAGTTCTATGTTTGACTTATGGATGATATCCCTGAGCTGCGGCTCCATAATCCCCATCTGCTCCGCTATATCCCCTGCAGGAACGGCATCTTTTTCCTCCGTGAATTTTAAATCACTAAAGTGCTTCCTGAATCTTCCCGCACCCCTTACGGAAAATTCTTTTATGCCCTTTAGTTCTTCTATCAGTTGAATCTCCTCCTCGCACAGATCCGATTCGACAATCTTTAATCTCAGAGCGATCTCTTTCGGATCATCGGGGAAAAGGAGGTATTTCATCACCCTGCCGTCCTTTAACGCAAACGCTCCCAGAACATTAGTTGTGAGGGTTACCATTTATAATTATTTTTTTATATTCCTAATTATAAAAACAATAAAAATGAAGGAGTTGTTTAAGAAATGGCAGGTTATACTGGTGATAGTGTGTGCAGCAATCTCACTGCTTTTAATATCCAATATACACTGGGCTCCTGTAGAGGATGAAAATGATGAGACGTTACCCATAGGTCCAGGGAATGGTTTGAGTTACGGCAGGGATTTCGCGGGGGGGGTTGAGATAGTACTTCAGTTAGAGCAGCCGGTGGACCAATATAACATGAGCATCATGAAAAGTATATTGGAGGATAGATTGAACGGCATCGGACTTGCGGATGTTAAGGTCATACCTTACGG
>MCBC01000133.1 GCA_001723855.1 Candidatus Altarchaeales archaeon WOR_SM1_86-2
ACACAATCACGTTTCAATCCCTCCGATACCGTCCACAATATCGGATAATTGTTTTCACGTTCATAAGAGAAAACTGTTTTTTCCGGCCATTTTGCATTGTGGTCTCTGGTATATTCTTTTGGCAACCAGCCAGCTTTATGCATTTCGTCTAAAGCTGTTTGTCGATAGTGATCCCCATCTCCATACTGAAAAGGCCCGACACAAACAGCCCCGTCCGAATGTCTGATACATCGGACAGAATGGTAAGTATTGCCATTAATCCGGTCAAACCACTTTTTAGCAATAACAGTGAATTTAATAACTCTTTTTTTCATGCTTTTCTCACTTTCCGAAAAATTCCGGGGCCTCACATCGCCCACAATGGACAAAACTCTCTTCTGCCCATACTAAACACTATCTTTTTTCTTTCGTTTTTCTTCCGCAGATTTCAAATTACGTCTAATCTGCATAGCTACTTTTTTGGCATTTTTCACACCATAAGTGCAAATCAGATCAAATGTAATTTTTTCAGCTTTTTTGTCGATGACATTTTTTGTTAGTTTCACTTAATCTTCCTCCAATTCACAAATTTTACTTAAGATTCCATCGGCCAAAAAACTTGACAATATTGGGAATACATGTCCTCAAAACATCCCTCACAAATTATATGGCCAAACACATAATCAACATCTGCCATAATTCCACAAATTTCACATTCTCCGATAGATGATTTATAACTATAATCACAATTAAATTCATCAAATTCTACAAATAAGTCTTGTTCAAATTTAGTATCTTTATACTCATTGAAAAATTGCTTAAACTTAGCAATTTGTTTTCTCATCGTTTTTAGGCCAACATAACTATCCTTACTATGTGCGTGTTGATAGCCAATTCCCACGTTTACACAACAAGCTTGTGTTTTTAGCTGACAGACATCAGAGAAAGCACCAAAGCCGATTTCCCAATATTCAGACAAAGCTTGTCTAAAATCTATATTATCTAAATCATACGTTACAACATCATTCCCAGCCCGATCAAATTCCACAATCCAATTATACTCCTTTAATTTGTGATATTGTCCAGTGGATTTGGCCGACTCCTCCAAATCACAAATTAATAAATCTGTTTTTAGTTCTGTAGATAGTTCATGTGCTATTAAACATCCAAGTCGGTCATCTAAACCAGCAGCATAAATACGGTTTTTGGTTTTTTTGATAAATTTTGGTTTTTGCACAGTATCTATATGTGCGACAAACAGGATGTCTGATTTTCTATCAATAAATATCCTGTGTTTTTTAGGATCATTAAAATCAATAGTAAACTTCTGAAAATCAACAAATAGTTTCTCTTTACTTTTTAACCAATATTTTAATTTAGCTATTAGATTGTTCATAATTGATCTCTAACTGTTCTGGATAATTTTCACAGATTATTTTCTCTGTTTCATCGTCTGGTTTACAAGATTCACAATAATTATCTACTAAATCGTCAATGGGATATATTTCCCCACAATATTCACAAGGATAATATTTCCCATCCGCACAATCATTACAATGAATATAACCATCAACATCGATTATATAATCATTTTCAAAATACCCCTCACAATCTTCACAACAAACATACTTTCTATCTCGACAATCTTCACAAACATATTTATGAGTATCTTTAATACAACTTATATTATCTCTATGCTCGATTTTCCCGCAATTATCACAACAACTATAATTTTCATCATAGCAATCTTGACATAAACAGTGATCGTCGGTATAATAACAATCATCCTCGGTTAAATGTCCACCACAAAACTCACAAGTATGACCACCAGATAAATATCCGTCCGTATTTCCTAAATCATAATCACAACATCCACAAGTTGAAATAGTCAATCCATCATAACAAATACATCCGTTTCTGAATGTGTCCATATATGGAATGTGTCCGTCTTCATAATCTAAATTAGAAATAGTCATATCTTCAGTATCTCGGTCTTTATCGTAACATGGCCAATTTTGATTCTCAGCATATTCAATCATTTTATTTTGTAGAAAACCACAAGAGCTATAAATCCTGTCCATATAAAAACTACCATCGTCAAGTTTAGATACAATAGCTCTTGCACTGTCATTCTGATAAAACATAACCAACATCTGAAATCTATCAGGATTTATCTCATATAATTGTGTATAATCTGCACAATCTCCCGTCATGCAACTATGTGATCCTGTTTCACGTTCATAATGTTTTGTAATTTCTTCCCCCCTAACAAGTTCAATTATAATACCGTCATTCCCAAATAATTCATTGTTGATTTTATCTGTAATCTTACAAATAACCTTATCAGACAAAAACCCACTATTAAGATTTAATTTTCTTGTGAGAAAACGGTTTGTTTTTAGTTTCATTCTATCTTTATTAGGCACATTAAAAGCAATAAAACCGGATGTTTGATCCTCTGGTTTAATTGTCAATAATTTCATCTTTAATAATCTCATTTATAAGATCATCAACTTTCATTTTACTTCCTCCAAATAATCAGCACAGTGAACAAAAACAGAAAAAAGTCAACCAAAACAAAACTCTTAATTCCACAGCCCATTCTAATTGTGTCCGATTAAAATACATTTTCAATCCTCCAAAAAAAGTGGAAAACTCCAATTCACTATATAAATTATAGTATATTCCATCCACCACTACAAACATAAAATTATAAATATTAGAAAAAATCCTATCTTTTTTTACTATTCCCCACAAACACTCATTTATCCTACAACCATATCTCCCCCTACAATCAACACAACCATACCATTTCCTGATCCACATAAAAAAAGACCGGGCAGCATATACTACCCGGCCAAAGGAGGAGGAGGAAAATGTCATACTACAGATAAAATATCTGCCCGTCGTTTTTCTTCACAATATCCCAGTCACGATCTGGGAACAATCTCTCAGCACCCCGGTCCGAACACCATCCCACAGAACCATCCTCGAATTGCACAAAATACCTATTCATCTGTTTAATCCATCGTATTCTCGTCATTTTTCAAATCCTCCAATAAACTACTTAAAGTATAACACATTCCCCGGCAAAGTGCAAATAAAAAATCCGAAAAATCAAAATTTTTTTATTGCCTTATTTTCTCAAACACGCTATAATAAGTCTGGCACTTTGTCCGCCCAACGTCTGCCTATTTATCGGACGTTGGTGGTTATCGGACACTCCCTCCGTAGGGAATCATTATCGGACTAACCCTCTAATTACTCAATACACTGCGTAAATTTCCATTCATTTCATAACCCTTCCATTTCTCTGGATCAACCCCCGCTCTTTCAACTTCTTATATCTGCGATTAAATACCGCCACAGTAATCTTCCCCTCTAACAACTCCCACCGCAAATCCCTCTCTGCGGAGGTAATACTGCTCGGTCTTTGCCTGCTACCTTTACCCATTTATGATCTCCTCCTTAATCTTTTCCTCCAAATCTTTCATCTTATCCAAAAGAATACCTCGCAATTCAACCACAATTAACTTAAAGTTGTCATAGTTTATTTCTGCTTTCCCACGTGGGCAACTTTCGACAACCAATGTCATAACATCCTCGCAACACGTCGCATGAAAGTTTTTCAACTCTGCATATTGTTTACTAAGCCTTTGAATTTTATCAACATTCATTATCTATTCCCCCTGAATATTCGGATTAACAATAATCTCCTCAACTTTGCCAAGAATTTTAACCGAATTGTTTTTCCAACAAGAACCTAAATCTTTCAAAACAAACCAATCATCCCCATTGGAATATTGTAATAAAACAATCTTATTCTGCTCAAGTTTCAGAGCAGTTACATTGCATGAACCCATAATTCCTTTAGTGTCAAGATATTCAAAGACAAATCCGGGTTTTACATCCTCCGCAGTGATTCTTTTTTCTGATTTTAATTTTGTAATTTTCATTTTTTCCCTTTCTTAGAAATTCGAGTCGTGATATTTCTCACCTCTGCCCATTGGCATCGGCTCCACATAAGGTACCCCATCAATAATCACAGCGGCACTAATCACACTCCGTCTTTTATTTTGTATCGAGTAAAGAAAAGCCAGCATACGATCATCGCACCCCGCCCCAGTATCGCAAGCGAATATCCTTCTTTGTGGATTGGTATAGTATTTCACCCCGGAAGCCGTATGGTTATGTCCCATCACTACACTCATAAGCATTTTCCGCACCGCATTTGCAGCCGGATATTCCCCTCCTTGCCCATCCCCATGATAAAAATAAATATCGTCCTTAACATAGCTATCCACCCATCTCCACCCTGGAGTCCCCCATATAGAATTATAAGACCTGATAAAGAACTGGGGTATATCTACACTCTTGGCTCTACGTATAACCCTCAAATCGTGATTGCCCACAGTAACCACCGCCCGAGGGAAAGCCTTGTGCCATATCCCAATCGCTGCTTTAGCCTGCTCATACTCCTCTTTCGGTCCAGGACACCCCGGCTCTTTCTGATGGAAAGAAATAGCGTGCAAATCTACAACATCCCCTATAAACACAACCCTATCGCAATCCCATTGCTCATACAAATCCTGACAAAACTGCAAATACCCTTTTCTCGAACAAGGTAAATGCAAATCCCCAATCACCAATATCCTACTCATTTCGTTTACCCTTTCAGCCTATTATACACACTAAGAAACATTCCCTCCGCAAGAGATGGTTGCCAAGGTATTATTTTCTTCTCTATGGGGGGCATCTTTGGGGGTCCCCACTCGAAATCCTCCGACATATCCGACATCAAATCCCGCACCTCAGTCCAAAACATCCTAATATCACTTTCCTTGACCTCCGCAGAAGGTGTTAAATCGACCTCCAATGCCTTTTCGATAACTTTTTGAATTCGGTGTTCGTGAATCTTAACAGTATGATAATAAGCCCTCCCTGGTATTTCCACTCGAAGTATTCTTTTCCAAGGACTTGCCATATCCCCGATATAAGCCTCAGCCGCATCGTGAAGCAGTTTTTGCAAAGGGTCTCCTGGCAACTCTTTGGTCGTAGCCATTAACACACTATGTTGTGCAACCGAATAAAACTGTTTAGTATGCCCAGTGTATCTGCATATATTTGACAAAGCATGAGCTATATCCTCAATACAAACCGTATCCGGTTTTGGGTCCAGCAAATCGAAAACCTTCCCAGTATAGGTAACGATATAACCCACAGGTTTTTTCATTTCAAGCATCTGCGTTCCTTTCTTATATAGTAAATCATCATCCCAAGCCAAACTGTATTGATTATAGTAACTGCCAAACTGCCGGAAAAACTCAGCCATTGCCCAAGATGAGGATAATAGTGAATATTCCAATAGCCCCACAATGTAAAATACCCAACATGAACAAAACTTACCCCTCGGACTTTCTTATCTCGGAAAAGTTTAACGCAGCTTAGAAATATAAACACTCCCCCCAACAATTCAAATAAACCATTTAACTTATCCTGCCACATCCTAATACCCTCCCGGCACCGGTTTATCCCTTTCTATAAAAGGCTTTTTACAATCCGGGTACTTATCAATAATATCCGAAGCCTGTTTATTATACTTATCCATATTCAAACCACCCGGATACCTTATCGGCCTGTCATCTATATCATTCCCCATCAGTTGACTATCCCGTAGCACTGCACAACAGCCCATAATCTTCACTAAATGGTGAAGCCCACTATCAGGATCAATATCCTCACCTTCCCACCACGCCTTCAAGTGCCTTACAATCCCATCGTGGTAAACCGAATGTCGTGCCCCCATCGCCCTGTAATTGTGCGTTCCATACTTCCTACCCCCCTCCATCATAGCAAGCCCTAACTCCAACAGCGGTCCCGTAGGAATACAGTGTGTAGGCACTTTCCTAATCCCCAAAGTCTCCTTCGGATTAGTATCTTTTCCCTGCGGAGGTTCATCTTTAGGCTTAATCTCTTCCTTCATTAAAAACAACTTCGCCACAATCTCAGCTTGTTCTCGGCTCTCAAAATCCACATAGCCACTTCGCTCACCCCTCTCATCTACATATTGCTCCGTAAGACTACCATTTTTCATAACATCCACAACCCACTTGGAGTCATGTGTTTCCGATTTTCTAATTTTTACATCAATCATTTCAGTTCCTTTCTGCCCAAACCAATTCTAATGGACGCACCTGATATTTCACCCACTTCCAAGTCTTGTTTAGTTCTTTATCTCGCCGTTTCGCCTGTTCTATCGCTAAAGCTCTCGTCCTAAAAAAGAAAGGTCTCCCACTAAGACATTTTTTCATATACGGAGATATATCTCCTATTAATCCATATACCCCACAAGGACCAGTCCATTTACACCAAGGAGCATTGGAATTTACCCTCACCGTATAATATATTGCCCACACTCTCATTTCAGTTCATTTCTGCCTAACAAGACCTCCGCAGAAATCTTCGGCACTTCTAAATAATAACAGTTGAATCCCGGAGCCTGATACTTCCTGAATATCCCCGTTCCCTCAACTCTCCCTGGTTTTCCCGCTTGCATAATCGACTCCGGCAAATATACCTTAAACCCTTTCGGTATTAAATACTGATGAACAGCCCCGAGCCAAATAATCCGTTGTCCATCCATCTCCTTAATATGATTAGCAATCTTAAAGGTAGTGTCCCATTGGTTCGGATGCACGACCGTCACAAGCAAAAACCCATTAAACCCCACATACTGCTGTCTCACCAATATGGGTTGATCCTCAAGAAATAGCCTTTTAGCCAACAGGTAATGTCCTCTTGGCTTCCCCTGACTAAAGTGGGGGCAAATGGATATAGGAATCTTAATCGCTTCCATAAAAGGATAGGCAGGAATCGAACCTGCCGCAAGCATTATCTTGCATCACCTATCATCCTCAACCAGCGTGTTTAGCCACGCACGTCTCTTTCTTACACTACAGGAGGAACTTCGGCGGGTATCTCAGTCGGTATTTCCTGTGCCGGAACTTCGGTGGCAACCATATCTGCGGAGGCTTCTACTGTTGTGTTGATAATCTCACGGAAATAGCAATTCTTGTAATCTTTGCCATTCTTGGCTGTAGTTGTGAGGATTTCCACCCTTGCAACCTGACCAACAGCCGCCTCAAGTGCCGCATGAGCTTCGGTAAGGTCATTCAGCGAACCATTACCAGATATTACTCTGGCTGTTCCTTTGAGGATTCCCAACGCCTTCGTCGAATAGAATACTGTGAATTCCTTACCATTAAGTTCAGCATCCTGAACGTCCTCGATACGGCAGGTGAGTTTCCACCATCCGAGGTCAGGGTCATTCTTAGACCCTTGGCCACAATCAAGCTTTATAATCGAGACAATATAATCCCCGACCGGAGGCATCCAGTTATCGAATACCTCTGCAACATTGTATTTCTGTTTGAAAATCTCCCATCCCCCGACCAGTGGAAGTTCAAACTTTCTTTCCATTCCCGGAGCACCGCGTCCCTTGCCTTCCCGCTCAACTGTTGTGTAAATATCTGCGTAATACGTTGATACAACCTCTGACCCAGAAGGAACTTCGACAACTTTCCCGCCCGGCAATGTTTTCTTTACTAATTTATCTTTAGTTTTGTTTACACAATAAATCGTAATCTTGTAATCACTACTACGGACAATC
>MCBC01000134.1 GCA_001723855.1 Candidatus Altarchaeales archaeon WOR_SM1_86-2
ATGGTGTGAGTTGACAGGAGATATATCCCTTGGTATCGCAAATTCAAAAATTGAAAATGAAGCGGTTGGTCAGGGAGGCATTATGGCAGGCGTTCTTGATATAAAAGGGCAGAGAATTGCCCACATACTTATTGACAGCAACAACATGGAGCCCGGGCTCAGAGAGAAAATTATTGATGCTGTAAAAAATGAAACAAAAGCAGATGTTGCGGAGGTAATGACCACAGATACCCATTATGTAAATACAATCTCTGGGGGTCTTAATTTACTAAAGGATGATCCTGAAATCATTGAGTTGTGCGTAAAACTTGTGAAAAAAGCATCGTTGGGTATGAGAAGGGTTAGAGTTGGGACCGAGAGAGTTTATATAGACGGGGTCTATATTATGGGAAGGGCATCCGAATTTGCAACCTCCCTGAACTTCTCTGCCGCATTATTTAAAATTTTGGTCCCTGTTGTGGTAGTATTAATACTTATCGCTATATTCGGGGCATTATTGGTATGGAGATAGTTTATTTTGATAAGGGTTTTTTTAAATGTTTTTTATTAAAAAAGAAAATTATTAAGTAAGAATGGGTAAAATCAGAGTTGGGATTGCAGGAGTGGGAAATTGCGCATCCTCTTTAGTTCAGGGGGTGGAGTATTATAAAGAAGTAGATGGGAAATCGCCGTTAGTTCCCGGGTTGATGCACAATGTTATAGCAGACTACAAAATTTCTGACATTGAATTTGTGTCGGCGTTCGATGTAGATTCAAAAAAAGTAGGTAAGGATTTAAGCGAAGCAATATTTTCCAAGCCAAATTGCACAATAAAATTTTCTGATGTTCACGATCTGGGTGTGGAGGTGATGAAAGGCCCTGTTTTAGACGGCGTTGGCGAAACAACAAAGGATAAATTCACCGTTGACCCAAAACAAAAGCCGGTGGATGTCACTAAAGTCCTGAAAAAAACAGATACCCACATATTGATAGGTTATCTCCCGGTCGGTTCGGAAGAAGCGGCGAAATATTATGCCGAATGCTGCCTGGATGCAGGGGTCGGGTTTATTAATGCCATACCTGTATTTATCGCGTCCAACCCCGATTGGGCAAAAAAATTTGAGGAGAGAGGAATCCCCGTTATCGGAGACGATATTAAATCGCAGATTGGGGCAACAATAGTTCACAGAATGCTGACAAAGTTATTCGTTGACAGGGGGGTGAAACTGGATCACACTTATCAGTTAAATGTTGGGGGCAATACAGATTTTTTGAATATGCTGGAAAGAAGCAGATTAAAAAGCAAGAAAATCTCAAAAACACAATCCGTGCAGTCTCAGCTTCCAACTCCCATGGCCCCGGAAGATATTCATATAGGTCCTTCGGACTATGTGCCGTGGTTAAATGACAAAAAGTTATGTTTTATCAGAATGGAGGGCAGAAAGTTCGGCGATGTTCCAATAAATATTGAACTTCGGCTGGATGTTGAAGACTCCCCTAATTCCGCGGGAGTTATGATTGATGCGGTAAGATGCGCGAAATTAGCGTTAGACAGGAAAATCTCCGGGGCCCTGACATCGCCCTCATCATATTTTATGAAGTCCCCTCCAGTCCAGTATCCAGACAGTGTCGCAAAGGAGATGGTCGAGGAGTTTATAGGCGGGGAGCGAGAAAGATAAATGGATTCAAAAACCGAAGGGGGGATTACAGCGGTTATAGGAATAATAGTGCTCTTATTATCGCCAGTTTGGGGTCCCGATCATATAGGGGGGATACAACTTTCGGTGGTCGGAGGTGTAATTATAATAGCGGTTGGTTTACTCAGGATTATCGCAAGCATGGTCGAGGAGGAAACCGGTAAACCGGAGGCGGAGGTTGTGCGCAGGGCAAAAGTTATGTACCGCGGAGCATTATTTTTTGCTATGGGGGCTGGATTTTTAGTGATGTATCTGGTTTATTCCCAGATTGACCCCATGAAGGCGGCTCTTACTGGTATCCTTGGAGCGGTGTCATTGCTCGTAGGAGCGGGGCATGCCGCAATTGTTTATAGGGAATAAAGGGATTTTTATATTTAACTTTATATATTTATGTAGGCATCCCTAATATATTAAGGCTTGCCTAAAAATTCGAAATATGGAAATCTCACTCAGGGAATTGAAAGTCGGGCAGGAAGGCATGGTAACAAAGATAGTTGCAGGCGGCGGTCACGGCATGGGGCATGGTGCTGCAAAGAGATTAAAAGATATGGGAGTGCGAATCGGGAAGAACGTCAGGATGGTTGCTTCCCAACCGATAGGCGGCCCCATAGTTATTGAAATTGACGGCCGCAGAACTGCAATCGGCCGCGGCAGAGCGGCTAAAATCTATGTTGAAGTTTAAATCAAAAACAACCGTTGAAATGTGGCTGACCTTCGGTTTGGCTCAGAATGTGGCTGACCTTTGGTCAAACCGCGCAAAACTGCATCGCAGTTTTGGCTCCCAAGATGCGTAAAATTTGCGAAGCAAATTTCAGCACACAAAATTCCAAAGGAATTTTGATTGTTGCTTTGCAATCTTGCGGATGTGTCGGAGTTTCGCTCCGCCACACATCAAAATTTATTCAAATATAGTTTATTACAATGAAAGTATTGTTGGTAGGAAATCCAAATGTGGGGAAATCTGTAATATTCAACCGCCTTAGCGGCATAGATGTCATTATTTCAAATTATGCCGGAACGACGGTTGATTTCACCAGGGGAAGCATAAAAATTGAAGAAAAAACTTACGAGTTGATCGATGTCCCGGGAACCTATTCTCTTGAGCCGACATGCAAGGCGGAAGAAGTCGCCGTTAATATGATTTCTGAAATGGATGATGATGATTTAATAATAAACGTTGTTGACTCTACAAACCTCGAGCGAAATCTTTATTTAACGCTTGAACTTCTTGAGACCGGGAAGCCAATGGTTGTGGCACTGAACGTGTGGGATGATGTAAAGCATAAGGGCATTTCCATTGATGTGAAAAAGCTGCAGGAGTTTTTAGGCGTTCCGGTGATGCCAACATCGGGTTTGAGCGGCGAGGGGATCAAAAATTTGATTGAACATATAAAGGGGGCTTCAAACCCTGAAATTCACAGACACACAAAAAAGGAGCGGTGGGAGGATGTCGGAACGATAGTTCAAAAAGTTCAGAAAATAAAGCACCGCCATCATACAATCAGTGAAAAAATCCAGGATTTAACCATTAAGCCCCTGACGGGCATCCCGATTGCAATAGCAATTTTATTTTTAACATTTACAATTGTCAGGCACATAGGAGAATCATTAATCTCATATATCACAGAACCGTTCTTTGAAACATTTTATCTGCCGCTCATGGAAACTTTAAGTTCCCTTTTAGGCGGGCAGGGATTCGTTCACGACATCCTTATAGGGCAGTTAGCGGACGGTAAAATTGAATTCATGGAATCAATGGGTGTTCTTACAACAGGTGTATTTGTTCCTTTTGGAGCGGTCTTGCCGTATATTATTGCATTTTATTTCGCGTTATCAATACTTGAGGATTCCGGTTACCTGCCGAGGTTGGGGGTGATTGTCGATTCAATATTCCACCGCCTTGGAATGCATGGTTATGGCATAGTTCCTGTGATTTTAGGGCTTGGCTGTAATGTTCCGGGCGCCCTGGGAATTAGAGTTATGGAAACAAGAAAACAGAAGTTTATCGCAGCAACCCTGCTTGCAATAGCTGTTCCATGTATGGCGCAGACAGCGATGCTTATCGGGTTATTCGGAGCAATTAATTTTAGTTATATTTATCTTGTTTTTATAATTTTGTTCATAATTTACATACTTGCAGGGTTCATAATGAACCTGCTGGTCAAAGGCGAAAGCCCTGAGATTTTACTTGAAATCCCGCCTTACCGCAGGCCCTCATTAAATGCATTGTTTAAGAAATTATGGATGCGCGTAAGGTGGTTTATAACGGAAGCGATTCCCTGGCTGTTCTTTGGAATCGTACTTGTAAACATCTTAGATGCTCTTGGAATTCTTGAATTTGTTGGAAATCTGGCGTCCCCTGTAATTGTCGGTTTATTTGGTCTGCCAGCTGCTGCGATTGGAGCGTTAATTGTCGGCTTTCTTAGAAAAGATTTAGCGGTTGGGATGCTTGTTCCTCTTGCGGTATCCGGTGAAATGAATATAATGCAGCTGGTAATCGCATCCGTTATCTTAGTTATTTACTTCCCGTGTGCTGCGACATTTGCAACTTTATTTAAAGAATTGGGTATAAAAGATATGTTCCTGGCGGTGGGAATTATGCTCACAACAGTCTTAATCGTAGGAACAATTTTGAGAATAATATTAATATAAAACTTTTTAAAAAAAGTATTATCAAAAACTATAAACAATGCCAACAGCAAAAACCGAAGATTATCTGGAAGCGATGCTTGAGTTAGAGCAAGAGAAAGGTTACATCAGAGTAAAGGATATTGCAGACAAACACGGGGTGAGTTCGCCAACAGTTATAGAGATGCTGGAAAAATTGGATGCCCGTGGTTTTATAAGATACGAAAAATACGGGGGCATATCTCTTATGGAAAAGGGCAAAAGGATCGCAAGTGAAATAAAGCACATGCATGAACTGCTTACTGAATTCTTAAGGATTATAGGCATACCCCAAAAGACCGCACAAAGAGATGCCTGTAAAATAGAACATCATCTTTCTCCCGAGACCGTGGAGCAATTGACAAGGTTTGTAGAGTTTATGAAGAAAAATCAAAGTGCTGAATGGTTGAAAGATATTAAAGATTAAACGGTAACCCCGATCTCCGCACCTTCGGTTATGTTAAAACGCCCTGCAATATTTGAATTCAGGTACACATCAATGCTTCCCGTATCATCTTCCGCAACCCAAATCACTGAGCCGCCCCTGAACTTTTTCACATCTGACACATTACCCCTTACGCGAACCTTCTTTTCCAACAAAGTCGTATTAATATCTGATATTTTGAGCAGTGGAGGTTCAAAATAACCCAGAACCCTTAAGTGCTTGTAACTGTTTGGCACGATTTCTATTTCATCCTCGTAAAACTCCACACTGCCAACGACATCTATCGTATGCCCTTCACTGACATTCAAATGCCTTGCGACCCGCGGGTTAAGATACACATCAATGCTTCCCGTATCATCACTCACCTTCAACATTTCCCCGCCGCCGTCGAATGACACAACCTTATCCACAACGCCAGATATGTGCACATTTTTCGCCAACAAACGTGAATCAATACCGGATATGCCAACCACGGGGGGCTCTAAAACCTGGGCTGCATAACCCAGCAATATTAACCCTGCAATTGATGTCGCGCAACCAAAATACAAAAATTTTTCGCTCATTTTTTATATTTTTTTATAAGAAAATAAAAATAAAATGGCTTCTCTGGAGGTCTATTTGCTTTTCGTTTTCAAAAAAGAAATTTGGTTTTTTCGCGAAAATTGTGATTTTTCTTTTAGTTTCCAGAAAAATGTTTTGGAAAATCTGCAGAATGATAAGATTCCGTTTACTGCCTCATCCCCTCTAAAATCCCTTTCACGGTCTCCAGCCCGTCCTCCATCAATCGCTGGGCTTTCTCCTCGGAACTTGACTCAACAAAAACTCGAAATATTGGCTCTGTTCCTGATGGGCGCAATAACATCCAGCTTCCGTCTTCAAATACCACTTTAATGCCGTCAATATCAATAATTTCTTTTGCATCTCTGTCCTTGTAATGCTCTACAACCTTTTTTGTTAATTCCTGCTTTAATTCATCAGGGCATTCGATTTTATCCTTCAATTGATAAAACTTTGGCATTTCAGAGATAATTTCTGAAAGTTTTTGATTTCTTTTTGTGAGGGTGTTCAGCATATAAATCGCTGTAAGCCCGCCGTCCCTGCATGGATTTATTTCCGGGAATATCGAACCCCCGTTTTCTTCAAATGAGAACAAAGCCCCTCTTTTGACGGTTTCGGCAACAATGTCTGACGCACCCACTTTTGTTCTTACCAGTTTCCCATTATTTTTTTCTACAATCCAATCAATCAATGCCGACGTGGTCACACCCGTTACAATGAGCCCTCCATTATGCTCTTTCATAACCTCATCCGTGATTATGCACTCTGAGATATCCCCCATCACATACCCGCCCTTATCATCAACAAAGATACATCTATCGCCATCACAATCAAGTGCTATTCCTACATCGGCATTCTCCTGTTTCACCCTCTCCATCAGCCCCCTCAAATTTTTCTCATCTGGTTCTGACCCTCTGCCTGGAAAGAAACCATCTGGTTGAGAATTAATTGTGATAAGATCATGACCCAATTTTTCTATTACCTCCGGCATCAGGGCATAATGTGCCCCATGCCCTGGATCAAGCACCACCTTTAAATTTCCTTCTACCCCTGTTTCTGATAACATTTTTTTGTAAGGAGTTACAGCATCGAAGGTCTCTACATTGCCGATATCTTTCCATGATGCTCGCTCTATCTCATCATTAAAATAGATCTCCTCTATTTTTTCCTCTATAGGACCATAGACCTCGGTGCCGTCAGAGACAAAGAACTTCAAGCCGTTCCTTTCCGGGGGAATGTGCGAGCCGGTTATCATAATCCCTGCATCAAAAAAATTATTTCTCACTCCATACTGCACTGCTGGGCTTGGTGCGATTCCAGAGTCGTAAGCATCGCACCCGACAGAAATTAAACCCGAGATCGCCGAGGATTTTAACATTTCAGAAGAAGTGCGGGTGTCCATCGCTATAAGCACCCTCTTTCCCTTACCTCCGATATATGTCCCAAATGCGGCTGAAATTTTCGATGCGAATTCCGGGGTTAAAAGATCATTAACCAAGCCTCGTATACCGGTTGTGCCAAATAGTTTCTTTGCCATTGTTTATTTTTTGTTATTAATTTAAGGAATAAAATCTAAAAGAATAAAAATAATGAATGTTACAGCGATTCTCTTTGATATGGACGGCGTGCTGATTGACTCATTTGAATCATGCTACAGGACATTTAACTTCACACTGGAGCATTTTGGGGCAGGGAAGATAAGCAGGGGGGAGTTTACAAGGGAGTGCTGGGGCATACCCACAGGGGATGACCTGGAAATGTATCTAAAGAATGGTGATGTAGAGAAGTGGAGCAACTTTTATCACTCCGCTTACCCCAAATTTATTGAACACAGCATAATATTTCCCGATACAATTGAGGTCTTAGAAACTGTAAAGGATGACTTTAAGACTGCTCTTGTTACAAATACCTATCACGAACTAACCATAAAAATCTTAAAGTACTTTCGTATCCGAGATTACTTTGATGTTGTGCTCGGCGGGGATGACGTGAAAAAAGGAAAACCGGACCCGGAGATTATAATTAAAGCCTGTGGGATGCTTGGGGTTTCGCCGTCAAATGCGATTTTAGTCGGCGATACGGTTTCGGATATGGCTGCGGGAAAGGGTGCGGGATGTCTTAGAATTGGCGTGGGCGTTGACGGGGATTTAAGAATTGAGAGATTGGGTGAGTTATTAGAGATAATAAAGGGAGATGAGAGTTAAAATAAATATCAGAAAATCAGCGGCAGAGAATGCCAATGATTATTATGAGAGGGCAAAGAAAGCAAAGCATAAAGTTGCCGGGGCTGAGAAGGCATTAAAGAAAACGCGCCGTGAGATAGAGAAGCTAAAGGAGAAGAGAGACGGGTTCATGGAGGAATATGCCGAGAAAACGTACAAAAAGAATGTAAAGCGGAAGGAGATGTGGCACGAGAAATTCAGATGGTTTTTCTCTTCCGATAACTTCCTGGTTGTCGGGGGCAAGGATGCCACATCCAACGAGGTTTTAATAAAAAAGCATACTAACCCGGAAGATTTGGTTTTTCACGCAGATGTGCATGGAGCGCCGTTCTTTGTGATCAAAAATCCGGATAAGAAAGAAATCCCGGAAAAAACAAGGGAGGAATCGGCTCAGGCGGCTGCATCCTACTCCAAAGCATGGAAATCCGGGGTCGGGTCGGTGAATGTTTACTGCATAACTCACGAGCAGGTATCAAAGACCGCCCCAAGCGGGGAATATCTCGGCAAGGGAGCGTTCATGATCTCCGGGAAAAGGCAGTGGTTCAGGGGCGTTGAACTTAAAATCGGGATTGGATTTAAAATTGAAAATGATGAAGCAGAAGTAATCGGCGGGGCATTGGATGCTGTAAAAAAGCACTCAAATTACTGGATTGCGATAGGTGTTGGGGGTGAAAAGTCTGCCGGACTTGCCAGGAAGATTAAAGAAAAGATTATTAAAGATGCGAAAAAAGATGATGAAGAAAAGATTAAAAAAGCAGGCACGGATGAGATACAGAAATGGATTCCTGCAGGAAAGGGGCAGGTTTTGAGAGTTTAATTTAAGCCTTTTTCTTATTTAATAAACCTAAGGATTAAAAATGACAAAAATTTCAATTATCGGTGCGGGGCAGGTTGGCTCAACTACGGCATTAAGGATTGCTGAGAAGGGGCTCGGGGATATTGTGCTTCTGGACGTGATAGAGGGACTTCCCCAGGGGAAGGCGCTGGATCTGCTACAATCTTCCCCAATAAGCGGCTATGATCTTGATATTGTGGGGACAAACAACTATGGGGATATTGAGGGATCGGACATTGTTGTGGTTACAGCCGGGCTTGCAAGAAAGCCGGGGATGAGCAGGGATGATTTGTTGAATAAGAATGCTGAAATCGTTAAAGATATTTCCGGGAAGATTAAAAAATACGCCCGGGATTCAAAAGTTTTGATGGTCACCAACCCCCTTGATGTTATGACCTATGTCGCGTTCAAAACCACAAAATTTGAGCCAGAGAGGGTTTTCGGGATGGCGGGCGTTCTTGATGCCGCAAGATTCAGAACCTTTATCGCCCGGGAACTCGGGGTTTCTGTCAAAGTCGTACATACGATGGTACTGGGAAGCCACGGCGACACCATGGTTCCCCTGCCGGGATATACGACAGTTGACGGAATACCGATCACGCAATTGATGTCTGAAGAAAAGATGGAAAAACTCATTGAAAGAACCCGCAACGGAGGGGCGGAAATCGTTAGCAGTGGTAAGGGACATGAAATCTGTCCTGTCCTGCTCAGCATATCTACGGGGGGAATACGGCGTTAATGACATCTACATAGGAGTCCCGGTAAAGTTAGGTAAAGGAGGGGTGGAGGAGATAATCGGGCTGGAATTAAACATGGCGGAAAGGGAAGCATTTATGAGATCCGCGGAATCCGTCAGGGAAATGATTCCCGGACATTAGCGTCGCCAACCCAAGGTTTCCGCTTGAGGATTCGCCGTCCCTGCAACCTGTTTCTTTCCCATAATTTCTTTTATAATCCCGAATGTGCATAAAATATAAACTGAAAATTCAATTTATTTTAAAATCAAGTAACTAAAGAATAATGTAAGTGCCCCTGTAATATACCGCGAATATAACGTAAATGAATACTCAATCACTTTCTATACAAGAATATTACTTATGGAAGAAGAAGGGGGTAGAAACCCGGTATCCATGGCAACGACAGTATATAAACTGGGAATTTTTAAATTATGAGCAAAAAAGGATAAATGAACTGAAAGAATGGCTTACTGAATTTAAAAAAGCAGGCATTAACACCCCCCTGGATAGTGTATCTTTTTATGTCGTGCCGTTAGAACTAACATCTTCGTGGAAGGCGTCTATAGCCGATTACGGAAACTACAATTATGTTGGCTTATCCGCGTTATTCAATTCCCCGCAGGTACTGTTAATAGGTATTTTTCCCTATACAATAAAGCAGCCTCAAGAGTATAGATTGATAAACATAAAAAAATCAAAACGGGGGAATCTATTTAACAGAAGGCTGAACCAGACTTTACCCATATTAAATATTGAAGACTGGAATTATCTCAGATCAGATTGGATATACTCGGATGTTCCATATGAGAAAAAAATTGTATATAAACTCTTCAAAGAGAATCTGGGTTATGATAAACAAACCTCATTATCTTTTCAATCGCCAATAATAAGTGCCCCTTATGTGGATGGTTCTGTTGGGGGAATCTCTCTTTCCTCACTTACCTCCGATCGGGTATCAGCCCAGGAATTACTAAAAACAATAGAATTAATGGTTCCCCCCGAGTATAGACCTCTTACTTCACCTAAAAGTGCATACATGGGCCATAAATTCGAATATTCAAAAGGCATTAAATTTCATCTGGCTGAAAGACCATACTTTGATAACAACATTTTGTCAACTATTTACGGCAAACGATATAGTGAGTTAGATAGAGAGATATTGGAAAGGCACACTTTCAATGGAGAGTTTTCGATATTTTCTACGCTCGGTCCTGGTGCGGGAAATGTGACACAGATATGGAAAGATTTGCTGAAAAACTTTGCCGCCACTGAGATTACATTACCCCAGGATTTAGACGAATTAATAGAAGCGGGGGTTTATCTGGCACCCCTAAAGAGTGTTATTAATGAGGATTTATGGATACAGGTCGTTCATTCTCACCAATATATGCCGGGACTGAATACAGATGTCGATAATGAGTTTATTAAGATCACTGATCTTTTAAAGGAAGATTTTGATATGCTCTTATCGGATGTCCATAAACGGGAGGAAAGCAGAGAATACCTGGTCAGATCTATGTTGCATCAAAGCAAATACAACCTAAAACGAGTTGCTCAGTCGTTTGCCCGAGCTGATGAAAAAGACAAGCTGGATGGTGATTACTTCAAAAAAGCCAGAAACCTGTTGGTTGATAACTTTACTGGGTTTATAAACCACCCCGAATTTCATACTATTAAATCAATAATGAAGAAAAGGAAGGAAAACGTGAGATATTCCATTGTTCAAACGGAAATAATAAATAACCCCTATTCTTCCACAGCGGAAATCTTTGAATCCGTAAAATCAACAAAATATTTTAAGGACATCTATGATTTACAGGACTTCTTGGATTGGCTGCATAAAAAGGGGTATGTTATCGTAAATATCGATAAAAAATACAGGTGGGTATGAGGACATATGATAATTCGCTTCCAGGTTTTTCAACCTCAAACTCAAGCACATGTCCGGCAACCCAGATACGCTTTACTAAATCGAAACCCTCGTATTCATATAACCTGATTTTCAACTGTTTGATCAGGCGATCACACAAAGACCACTTCGACATCCTCGCCGCTCAGAGAAGAAATAACTCCCTCTATAGTGTCCACACTGATTTTCAACTCCCCCTCATCTCTTTTGTCTATCCTGACTCTCCTCACCGTGTCCCCGTCCGTCTTATAAACTTTGCTTACCCCCAAAACCTTGGCCGGGTGAGTGAGATCATACAATATTTCACTTAAATCCCCGAATCCGACAATCCTCACTGAGTCTGCTTTTTTCTTCAGTTTCTTTGATATTGTCCTGAGGTTTTTACCTCCTTTTCCAATAAACCTGCCAACATCCGATTTCTTGGTCAGGATTAACACAACCCCTCCTGTATCAATGGCCCTGTCAAAACCTATTTTCTCGTCTTTATCTGCTTCTTCGTTCAACTCGTGAACTATCTTCGCTATCTTCACATCCATATCCGAAATTTCTTTGCGCTCTAACTTTTTCTCACAAGCATCGCACAACACCCCGCTCTGGGCACAAATATCGCAAATTGGCAGAGTCATTTTTTCTATTTTTTATTAAATAATTAATAATTATACCTGTTTGGTTTATATACCTTGTGTACACTATGTAACCTGATAATTTCCACCCCCTTATCCACAATCCTGAACTCCGCTCGTGCACCCTCCGGCAGAAAGTTATGCTTTCGGAGCACAGCATATCTTGTATTGCCTTCTCTGCACAACTCGATGCTAACCTTCGACCAATACTTTATCACATCCCCTCCGACGAACATGATTCTGCCTGTGTTTATATCCGTATAGATCTGATTTGTTATCACAACCGGGATATTATATTTCCTTGAGATTCTAAGCAGCGAGGAAATCTGCCTTCCTAATTCTTT
>MCBC01000135.1 GCA_001723855.1 Candidatus Altarchaeales archaeon WOR_SM1_86-2
TTGACGCCGATATTGCTTCAAGACCCGGTCCGAGAGTGGTTGATGCGCTTGAGAAGTATTCCGGATGGTTTGAAAATTGGGAGTAAATTACCCGGAAATTTTAGGGGTGTGAAAATTATGCAAAAATTCTCTTTTAACCAGGAATTTCCATATCATACACTCTGCAGAGATATGAAATACATCGTGCTTATTCTTTCAGATTGCCTGCATCCTTCAGATGATTCTTCCCCTGGGAATAATAACCATCGCCAGGTGCTGAAAAAGAAATTAAAGATTAAATTTAGTAAAAAGAAGGGAGAGGGTGCCAGAAGAGGCACCCTCTATGGGGGATAGATGGACTTTTAAATTTTTCAAAAAATTCATTAATAATTAGAAACCCTTAAAAATAAAGGATTGAATCATGAGGGGTTATAGGCGACTTTGGATAACGGAATCGGGCTATGCGAAGTCGGCGATAGCCGATTTGTGCGAAGCGTAGCGAAGCCGTATAGCCCGCGTTATGTGAAGTGATTGCCCTTATTTTAGTATCGTTTTTTCAATTCAATTATCTTCTCACTAACCTTATAGATTTTTGCTTTTTGTTGGTCAACTTGATTTATGGATTTTGATGCAAAATCACCATTTTTTATTTTTATTCATTCAATGCAGGAATTGATTTTCCAACATTCATCCTTTTCGCCACCCTCATCTTACTTTTTGATTTTTCAATTGATTTTCTTTCAAAATCAATTATTATTACAAAAGGAATATTTATCTCACTACCCGCTACTCATTATGAACTTGCCTTTTCTTCAATGATATTTGCTGAAAAATCAAACATTAGGTGATACAGTTTAATTTCTTTGTTTTTAATATCTTTATGAATTGAGTAATATTGATATTCAAAATCTTCAATAAAATTTAGATGTTTCAAACAAGGTACAGGATTTTCGTCAAGGAAATTGTCATTTAACCATTTGTTAATATTTTTAATATTTGCATAGATATCCATTTGCTCAACTACAAAACCAATCATGCCATTTATACTGTAATAAGTAGAATATTTTATATCAATAAATCTCTTTATTCCTTCCGTTACATACTTTGCATTTAAGCAAGATTTTCTCGTGAGCTTTTTATTGTCCAATCTTTTACACTCTATTGTATAATACGCTTTTGGCTCTGTTAATATGTTTTCTGTGATTATTCTTATATCCACTCTTCCAATGTCATTATCTTCAGGTACTTCTCTGTCAAAATGATATTTGCCAGTAAATCCCAAAATATCTTTAATTTCTCTGTTATTCAAATAATCCTTTCTTAAAATGTCTCTTATTTTGTTTTCATTGTTTGGCAGTTTGATATTATCCATTAACATCATTTTGTAGCATGCTGTAATTCCTGTAAGAATCTTCTCAAATTCGCTTTCATAAAATTCTGATGAAGGAGTAAAGGAATTGGCGTTAATCCGGTTATCCATTCTCCACCTCCCTGCCCGATATCAATATTGCGTCAACAAATTCTTCCAAATCAAGATATGCAACTGCTTTATGCCATAGCTTCTTTTCATTTGGTTTAATTATATAAAAACGGTCTCTTTCAAAGCCCCGGATATCCTTTTGAATAAAAAGGAACTTTGTAATTTCCCGATAGCCAATAGATAATGATCTTGATAGTAATAGTAATTCATCATCACTTGGGCTTTTCCATGTAATCTCTTCTTTATTTTTTTCATCTATAACATTGAAAAACATTCCTATTATGTAGTCGCTGCGCTGTATTTGAACGGTAAATTTTTTATTTTTAAAGGAATTTTTAAAGCGATTTAAAAACACATCAGCATAATCTGTTAAGAATGGATCTTCAATTTTTAAAGGCGAAAACAACTTTTTTTCATACCCCTCATGCTTCATTATCAGTGGAATTGTAACATCCACAGCGTAATCGACAATCGCCATTTCCGGTTCGTTTAAATCGAAACTATCTAATATTTCATCATTCAAATTTTTTATAAGTTTTTTCTTTTCATCTTCTAGAATTTGAATATTGGGCTTTGATTTTCCTTGTTTTTCTTTAAATATTTTCTCACTGATTGCTTCAATATTTTCCACACATTCTTCAACGGTTGCATTATTTATATAGGGGAATGCCCATTTTTCTTCATCTTCTGACTCCTCTCGCTCAATGCCTGCTGATGCCCCTGTCTGTAATAGGTTATATGAAAATAAATTAGAATTCAACAAACCATTAATAATTTTAAGGGTATTAAGTTTTTTTGAATCTATTAATTTAATCCCAGTCAGTGAACTTTTAAACACACAATTTTCATAAGAGATTGCTGATACTGATTCTAATTCTTTATTTGTGCCCCCCTTAATTAACAAAATAGGAGATTCATACAATTTTTTTACAATCTGTTTATCCTCCCTGTATATATAACCTACTACTGATGGAAATTCATCCTTTTTCCATATGGAATAATTATCGGGGGGGATAAAAAAACTATCAAATCTTCTTGTTTCTAAAAAGTTCCACCCCTCGAGTTCTGTAACATCTATTTCGTTACTTCCATCCTTTAATTTTATCCCTTGTTTAACTAAAAAATCATTCTTATCAGTTATAATCTCACCTATTGTTTTATAATCTCCCTTTAATCGTCTAATAAAATTAAAATCCAGATAACTGCCGTAAACCAATGTTTTCCATAACCAGTCGTACTTTATCAGTTTAGATTGAACAACTTGTTTATAGTCATTTCTTTGAAGCATAAAGACCTTAAATAAGGAAAAAAACCGGTTTGGTTTTAATGCAATGTGTTCGATAACATTTTTGTGTGTAGATTCACCACGAGCATAATGAAAAAATAAAACAGCGGCAGGAGCAATAGAGGGATCATTTGACTTGTCAAAAACTTCTCTGCGAACAGGAGCAAGTTCAAAAACTTTATCTATAAAATAATTATGTAGTAGATACTGTCTAAAATCTTTTGCATTTAGATTATATAAAGTTTTGCTGGTAACTATCAAAGCGCAACGGGTCTGTTCCCCAGTAAAATCGCTCGTTCTCAGCAAAAACGCCTGTGCTATTTCCTTATTACTGATTGTTATTTGTGGTTTGCGATCACTTTTTTTCAATTCTTTTTTCTTTCTATCTTTAATATATTGCAGAAATAAAGGAGTTTTGTATATGTTTAGCTTGTCGTTTTCCTTTTTAGAACTATATTCATAACTTCCCCCACCAACAATTTCTAAATTTACTTTCTTTTTCTCTTTGTTAAGTTTGAATGTTAGTTTATCACTATCCTTTGTAATGGATATGGATTCGCCATCATCGCTTTTTTCGATTTTCGGATTCTCCCCCAACCCGATTTTTAGATCATCATTCAAAAATTTTAGGAGTTGCTCGCTATCGCTTTCAGGAACATCATCCCAGCTAAACAAATACGAATCTTCCTTGCTTCCACGTTTCCATGGCGGATTACCAAGAATAAAATTGAAATTTATTTTCTTAATAATAGCATTAAAATCAGCATCCTGATCAAAAAAATCGCTTCTGAAAAAATTTTTATTTAATAGTTCCGGGAATTTGAAGGTTTCTATATCTTTTGGCTCTTGATAATCCAGCAAAGTAAGATATACTGAGAATAAGGCAACATTTATTGCGTTATCATCTTTATCGATTCCGTAAATATTCTCTTCTGCTATCTTTCTTATTGTCTCTTTAAAGCCATTTGTTTCTGTGGAAGTTATATTTTTAATTTTCGTATAACGCACTATCATTCTTCTTAATGCTTCAACCAGAAAAATTCCCGAACCGCAGGCAGGATCAAGCACCTTGCAATTATACTCTTCTGTATTTGCTTCAAAATATTTGTCTATCGTCTCTTTTACTATGTAATCAACAAGAAACAAAGGAGTATAATAGGCACCCTGCGTTGCCTGATCTTCACTTCCGATAAAGTATTCATACACATTACTGATAAATTCAACCGGAATGATTGAAAAATCATAAATGTCAAATAATGTCGTCTGTCCGCTTGCTATTTCGGTTCCATTCATAAGATGACTTAAAACATTGAATGCTTTTTGGGGAATTTTATTTAAACGAGAATCTTCTAAAAGGAAAGCTTCTCCATTAAAGCGGACTTTTAGATACTTCAAAAATTTAATGGTTTTCTCTTTATCCTTTAAAAGCGTACAAAATTCATCATTTGACCATTTCCTATTTGTTCCGTCAAATTTGATTCTGACCTCACGATCTATCAAGTAGCGAACAAAAATGCATTTACCGATAAGTGCGTTGGATAAAGAAGGTTCTATTTTATGATCATTAATAAGCAAATCTCTTGCAGTTCTGATATTTTCCAGTAGTTTGTAATCAACTCGGTTTTCGTATTTAAGTTTTTTTTCGTAAGTTTGCCAGGTCTTACCGGTTACCAATTTAAAATATGAAAAAGCATCTAGTTTGCTCTCCTCTTCCAGTTTTTCAAGCGTCCTTTCTTCTTTCAGATACGAAAGTCCATTGAATATGTCTACACTATCTGGTTCGTTAACAATTACAATTGGAGATTCATTGAAGTTCCAGATGTTCTTAAACAACTCTTCTTTATTTTCAGGAGAATCGTAAAAAAGCACCAAAGGTTTATTATCAATACAAAAGAAAGCTCGCGGGTTTAGTTTTTTAATCAACTTCGCTGTGCGTGCAGGTAAAAACTCCATCTGATCGTTTTCGCTATGTATATGCAAGCCATTGCTATCATTCATACCGAGACTCTTAAATATACCTTTTAAGTTTTCCATATTTACACCAAATTAAACTATATTTCCACATCTTTCAAAAGCATGCGGATTTATTATAAATTAAAAATCAACATTCCATGCAACTACGGACTATACGACAAAAATGTCGTTTTTATACCAATTTGGGTCATATCGTGACAATGCCGTATATCCGAATTTTGGATGAAATTTTTTGTTGTAAAAATTTTATCATAATGATAATTAATAATAAAAATTCAAAGTTAATTA
>MCBC01000136.1 GCA_001723855.1 Candidatus Altarchaeales archaeon WOR_SM1_86-2
TGCCTGTTGAGAGCATCGCTGAGACAAAATCCAACTCGTCCTTCAACTTCACATTTTTTCGAATACCATCCCAAAGTGTGACTATCGACTGCGTAGATTCCACCTCATAGGTATGGGATATAAGGGTGGTTGTTAAAAATGCTGAGATCTCGTCCGTGTTCGAAGTATTGATGATTTTTATCATATCGATTCCCTCCTTATTATCGAATATTTATTTTGTAATGATATACCCAATATAAATCCCTTTGGATTGATATAAAAGCATATATGGGTTTAAAGAAGGGCTCGGGGAGCATTTGTGCTTAAGACATTGTTGTGGGCTCAAGGAGATGCTCGAGCTTATGAGGGGTTCAGGGAGAGGTTTGTGCTTAGGGCATTGTTGTGGGCTCAGGGAGACTTTTAAGCTTAAGACACCAGTGTTTTCCCAGCATAACTTAAAAGTCTAGTGGAAAAAGGAATCATACGTTAATTATTTCCTTTTTCCACGGACTGAGCCCATGTATATAGTATAATGAGAAAAGAATGGGCTCAGCCGCTTTGACTTCTTTTACTATATAAGGATTTGGCGAGGTTTTATATAGTTACTATCGGAAGTAAAATACGGAAAATGGATTAAAATAGGTGAATAGATTTGTGAAATAAGATTATAAGAGATTTTTATTTGAAAAACAATTGGTTTTTAAGGTCGTGTCCCTTGATAGGTGATTCTTTATAAAGGACAGGACTTATAACGGTCATAACTGAACGCTTATCACCTTTGGGGGGTCACCACCCAAAAACAATAATATCTACCAAATCATTTCCTATTAGAGGAGATATATTTGACAGAAATCGACGATTTAAGGATACGGGTTGAGAGGTTGGAACAAGAAATAGTGGATATGAAGGGAAATCTATTGGAATATTTAAATATAGATGAATTATCCAAAAAAGTAGCTGACCGTATAGAATCAGAAAAGTTATGGGAGGATAAAAAGTCCACTAATATTGAAAAATGATATGGGTTTATATCAAAATGCTCAAACAAATGAGTGAAAAAGGGGGCACTCCTGATCTTTTTAAGGCAACAATATATTAATACGAACGCGATATTTCCCAAATAGATGGTTAAAATATGGTTAAAAACTGTCCCATATGTGGAAAATCAATGGCATTTTATGAGGAATATAAGAATTGGTATTGTGTCAATTGTGATAAATATCTATCGGAAATCCCTAGGGAATCCACTTTAGAAATTGCTGGTAAAGGCAGATTAATTACTGCCAAGTGCCCGAATTGCGGGGAAATATTGGAACTGCCTGAGAATTTAGACAGAGCTTTCTGTATGCGCTGTGGCGGAAAAGTTATTATACCAAAGGATGGGACTCATCATAAGGCTGCTATTGCCTGCCCTGAGTGTGGTGGGAGAGGATATTTTAAATGTGAGGGAAAAAGGGAAAAAGTATTTTGGATCCCCTTTATAGATAAGCTTTTTCTCTACTCATGTAACGGCACAGGTAAATGCTCTGGGAGATGGGAGTTCAATTTCCCCTCTTGTAAAAATGGAGTATGCACATCTTGTAAAGGGAAAGGAAAGAAATTTCTCTTAAAATGTGATTATTGTGATGGGACTGGAAAATGTATGATCTGTAAAGGAAGTGGTAAATGTACATTTTGTAATGGAACAGGTAAAATACAATGCGAAGCATGCAACGGCACCGGCTTCAAGTAGTACGAGGAGTAGAAAGAAATGTCAAACTCCTTAGATTTGAAGACAAAATTAGTAGTGAGTGTAAACGGAAAAATAATACACCCTTTGAATCGTTCAATCCATCGTTCAGTACACCTTATGATGTGATACCTTCCATCGAGCCCGAAAATGCCGGATATGTGCAAAAACCTAAAACATTTACCTTCACAATGGTTATCGAGACAATTGGCACTGCTGAAGTGGGGCTGACAAAGATGGCAATGGAAGGGAACGATTTTCAAATAGTAGTCACAAAATATGAAGTAAACGACCGGGTATTCAAATCGGTAGCCCTCAACAGATGCAAGTTCTATACCCACTGCACAGTTAATGTATATACGCTGTGCAATTGCACTCAGGCCCGACACTTTTGTTTGCATCTTTTCATTGGGGCTGTGGTTTCGATTTATCTAAGGTCATTAACATGTTCCTTACTCAATCGGGGAATACCTGCATTGTGCCATTTTAAGGCAACGAAATATTGATATCCCAATTATACATACAAGACATACATGACTCCATTGAATAGGATATTAAATGAGTTGGTCGGGTTTGAGTACAGCCAGAGTTTTAGAAAATATTGGGATTTAGTGGCTTTGATGCAACAAAGGCTGGAAACATTTATTTTGTTAACTGGGATATTAAAGAAGTTTGTCACCAAAGATACTGAGCTTATGAATCATATCAAGGAAGTAGAAACAGTTCTTCTAGAAACTAATGAGAAAATGATTTCCGGCATGAATCGTACCCTAGATAAGAAAGAAGAATCTTACAAAAGATATGATCTTGGAGAGAATATGGAAGAGATATATAAATTATTAGAAAGCACTAACAAATTGGTATTGTCGTTGCAGAATAGTTATAATGAAGCTTATCATTGTTTCATTGAATTATGGTTAGTGGTTGATGAAGAAGTAAAGATGCCAGCGTTTCCGACATTGCCAGTGATGGAACATATAAGATTTATGGACCCAGAAGAACACGATAAATTAAAAGTCAGGAGAATAAAGATAAAAAATAAAAGAAAATGAGAGTATTTACACTCCTTCATAAAAGGTCTTATCCTCTTAAATCCGTTAAAATGCTCGCCTCGCCTCCTCAAAATTGGGGAACACATCCATATTTGGGTCGCAAAATCCCACCCTGCCATTAGAATCCAGGAATCCTCCAGTTTTTCACTCCTTAGATCAACTCTATGACCACATGATAAGCCTATTTCTGCGATAATTCAAACCCCCCAGCCAGATAGAGAAAAACCAACAACTCCCCCAAAATTGCCCGTGGTAGACATAGGAGGAAAGAGAAAAAGATAAATGGAGCATTCTACATGCTGATATGAGGTAAAAATATGAAATGTTATGTTTGTGCCCAAGACGGCAAGGAGTCTGATGCTGTGGCCGTCTGCAGTGTCTGTGGAATGGGACTTTGCTTGGACCATGTGATTAGGGATGATATTGTATTCTGGGAAAGAGAGTTGATAAGAACAGAGATGGCCCAGGAGGGCGATTCACAATATAAAATACCCAAGCGACTTCCCAGGATACTCTGCGAGGAATGCTACAAAGCATTAAACCCATAGATCCCCAAAACCCCCGCCCCGCCTCCCCTTTTGGAGGCACACAAAAAACCATATTTTTGAGACGTTTAAAAGCCTCTAGCCAGTATCTAAAAAACCACCCATTTTCCTGAGTTCCCCGCCATTCACATTCTGTATGCAACCTATCTTTGACACTTCGTCGATTTTTCGTTATGCGTTATTGCTTAATCATGCTGTGTCTGCTGAGTGATATGAGATTATGGTTTCCCACAGAGTTGCGTCGGGCTCTAGGAGGGAGGCACGGGTTGAGTATGGAACTGTGAACGCTCCGCTTTAGATAGTAGAAAGGTTGGATTTTGTGGAGGATTCGTAGAAATAGGTACAAGGTTTTCTGGTAGCATTTATGTTGTCTTTCAGTCAATACAAACATATTTAATCTTAATTGCATATCCTATCTATGGTGAGAATGTGGCTAAGAATCTCAGGATAGATGAAATAAGTGCAAAAGACCTGATGGTTACTAAAATCGTAACCGTTGGTTGCGACGGTCTCCTCTCAGAGGTTATTGGAAAGATGAAGAAGCAGGTTTTTCACGAACTTCCGGTTTTGGATAATGACGGCAGATATATGGGATTGGTGAGTTTGGATTTCATTATTAAAAGAAGAAATTTACCCATGACTGCAAGAGTTCGTAACTTGCTCTCCATTCCCCCGGAAGCTACAGAAGATGATAATCTGTCCGCATTGGCCGAAAAAATGCTAATGTCTGGAGTAAGAGCGCTACCTGTTCTATCCAAAAACAGACTCGTAGGAATTGTTACCAGAACCGATCTTGTCCAGGTTCTCTCTTCTGTAAAGGAATTGAAAGATGTTTCCGTAGATTCCATCATGTCTCACTATCCCCTTAGCGTCAAAGAAAGAGACGGAATAAGCAAAGCAAAGTCTTTGATTCGAGAATTGCATGAGCAGATTATTCCTGTAGTAGATGATAGTGATAGGTTGACCGGAGTTGTTGGCATTAAAGATATTGCACCTTATCTTTGGGGCGTCAAAACCTTGGAAAAAGATGGATGGAGTAACGGAGAAAGTTATCCCCCAAATATCGAAATTAAAAGTGTTATGCATCGCCCCATTACGGTTCCTTTGGGTACAAGTGTGGGAAACGCTACGCAACTGATGTCGGAGCATAGTATAACAAGTGTGATTGTTGTCGATGGTAACAAACCTGTTGGCGTGGTCACCCAGTTGAATTTGATAGAACTCATCGCAAGTGCGAAGAAGAGAGAAGAAGTGTATGTGCAGATTACTGGTTTGAGTGAAGAAAGCTCTTTCCAATTTGACTCCCTCTATACAATAATACAGAACTCATTACAGCGCATTGCGAAGGTTACTGTCCCAACCTTTTTCTCGATGCATGTGGCTCAATACAACATTGAAACTGGAGCGAGTAAGTATAGCATAAGGATCATTTTCTCGATGCATGTGGCTCAATACAACATTGAAACTGGAGCGAGTAAGTATAGCATAAGGATCATACTAAAAGCCTCCAATAAGAGTTTTTATGCCAAAGCCCATGACTGGAATCTGATGAAAGCCACAGATGATGTTATGAACGTGCTGGAAAAAATGGTGAGAAAGGACAAAGTAAAGAAACGTGATAAGGACAGAGACACTAAAAGAAATTAGTCCAGCATAAATGACCTTTTTTTACTAATAAGATTTCGCTCATGATTTCGTTTAACGGCTGGGGGATATGTGAAGTTGCCGAATATAAACGTTTCTCGGCAGAGGCAATTTGGTGAGCAAAGCGAACCCGACCAAAGGCTCTAATCTACTAGAGCGTATATCCGCTAGTTAGTTTCCTTTTGCGAAGCAAAAGTTGCTTTAGCAAAGTTTGCCAACGCTGGACATTCTTTTTTTTCAGTTTCTATTAAGGATATTGGGATGTTATTTGGGTAAACCTTGCACATTTGAGGTCTTGGTATTTCTTTATTCTCATACAATAAGCAATAGTATTTTCCATCTCTCTTTTTTATCAGTTTTGAACATGGAAATTTATAGGTGACTCTATAAAAATATCATTGTTAGTATTTATTTCCTCTACTACAATCTTATCTGTATTCGGCAGTTTGAATCTAAGTGCGGTATCATAATCAACTAATTCTCCAAATTCTTTACAACATTTAGCACATCTTTGACATATTTCGCTTGTTGCGATTTTAGTTGTATTATCCATCTTTAAACCTCCCGCATTGGCAAATTGAAACTAACTCGTTAATATCCGAACTTTCTCGTATATACATCAAATTTTGCGGAATATGCGAACTTATTTCGGAGATACTTGCTTAAAGTTGAAATTCAACCGTTACTCCCCCACGGGAATTGTAAATAGGAGTTCTAAATTGAATCTGCATTATATAAGGCTAACCCTCATCTACTTTCCCTCATCTCATGAGAACATTTGTTAATATTTTTATTAAACATCCTTGAAGGACCTTTGGACAAGATATATATATTCTTCATTTTCAAACAAGTTCGAATTAAAAATAAAGAGATATTCTTATTATTTCAAGATCTCTTACTATCTTTTGGTGAGTATAAAGAATGAAGAAGAAGAGTCATTCCTATACGAAATTATGATGAAACCCAGGATGTACTTTCACCAACCTCCCATATTAGAATATATACCCAATAAATGCCCTATCCCACTTGCAGGAGGTAGGATAAAGCCTATATAAAAAATAACCCAAATATTTAAAAAGGTAAAAGCGGCCCGGGCCGTTTTGTCTTATAAGAAACCATGCGTTAAGAATATAAATGATAAGTGGGCTCAGGGAGATTCGAACTCCCGACCTCCGCCCGACCTCCGCCGTTCTGACCAACAGGTCAAATGATTCTGCGGATGTCAAGGCGACGTCATTTTTGGCACAGGGGATTTTAACCCCATGTGAAACCAACTAGACCATGAGCCCAGCGATGTTGATATGGACGTTTAACCATTTACAAATTTCCCTTCAACGAAGATTGGCCGGAAATTTGGAAACAAAGTGGGCGAGCGTATGCGAGACCACGGTGACTAGACCATGAGCCCAACAATGTGTATTTGCGAAATAAAATACAAGTTCATAAAAGTTTTCTATCAGGGTGAACAATAAAAACAATATAATTTTCCTCAGGTGAATACAGACAGGGTGAAAGGTTATAAATGAGCGAGAACTTTAATCAGCTCCATAAAGCGAAGGTAATAAAATAAAGCTTGGGCTGATTCAGGTTGATATTAATTATCCCTGTCTAAAAAAGACAGGCTCACGCTTCGTTTCCGCCACCAGACTCTTCGTAGTCTGGCCATTCCAGGACCTTCAAAGGCATTATGCTTTCATGAGCATCGGAATTAGCTAGTTTTTTTTTGCCTCGCAGTCACATCCGCATTTCGGTTCCGCCAGATGCTTCAGTACGACCTTTCCGAGCTTGGTCAGGGTTCTCTCGAGTCTTTCCAGTTTCCTTTCTATGCGCTCGATCTTCTCCAAGATCATTCCGTCTTGCTCAGAAAAAAGCAGGATGCCGTTTGAGTCCATGTCCATTTCCTGTTCAATTGCCTCTGTCATTGTCATCCCATCCCATTCTTGTCAGACTTTTTGTCAGACATATATTGTTTTAGGAGTATATAAATTTTACGGCTTTTTACACGATAAAAATCATTTATTAAATATAAAAATATAAAAATTTACTGTCAGACAAAGTGTTGGACACTATCTCTCCACGAGCTCTATCAAGGCGCCGTGGCTGCTTTTCGGATGCAAAAACACGATCTTTGAGCCGTGTGCTCCTTTTCTTGGTATGGCATCTATGAGTTCCACCCCTTTATCCTTTAAAAATTGAATCGCCTTCTCGATATCTTTTACCCTTAAAGCCACATGCTGGATGCCCTCTCCTTTCTTCTCGATAAATTTCGCCACTGCACTCTCAGGATCTGTGGCCTGAACAAGCTCTATATTGGTATCGCCTGCCGGGATGAACGCTACCTTGACCTTCTGGCCTTCTACTTCTTCGATTTTTTTGCAGCTCAAACCCAAACCATCGCAGAAAAACTTCAGACTCTCATCTATGTCTTTTACAGCGATGGCTATATGATCCACCTTCTCTATCATTATACCACCTAGAATATATTTGGAGGTTTGTACTCCCCGAAAACCTCCCGAAAAACATCGCATATCTCGCCGAGAGTTGCATAGGATTACTGTTGAAAGAATAGCGGGCA
>MCBC01000137.1 GCA_001723855.1 Candidatus Altarchaeales archaeon WOR_SM1_86-2
GTATCAGGGAGTAGTGTTTGCATAGACATGGTGGTTTTTGATCCAAAAACGCCGTCAATCGGAAAAGAGTTTGACATACATGTCATGGTACGAAATTACGGCGGTGATGCCGAGGTTGATGACGTTACCCTGACCATTAACGGGGAGGTGGTAAAAAACCATGGCTCATTCCCCATCAATTCGTATGAAACAAAGGCTGTCGACTTTACCAATATAGTGCTGGAGGATTGTGGCTTGCACGCAGTGATGGTAGATTTGAGCGTCAAGGACAATATATGCGAGAGGGTGACCAGCAGGCTGGAGGGCGTTAATCTTATCGGAGGCGATTATATTGTGAGTCATGATCTGAGACCGGCTGCCGGGGAGGACCTAAAAATCGTTGTTACCGATGATCTGAACGGGACATTTAAAGACGCGGTACTTAAAATAAGAAAAAAAGGCAGTGAAGATGCGTTAAAAACCTCGTCGATAAAGGAGGGTGAAGAAGTAACATTCCGGCCAGAGGATCAGGGCACATACATTGTAGAGGTTAAGGGCCCGGAACATTGTTCAGTAAACCATTCCATAGATGTTAAGTTGAGCAGGTATGCCCTGTATGCATTTGATGCAAGAGTTGGCGATCCAATAACTATTACCGTCATGAGAGAAAAGGCCATCACAGGCAGCGGCGGAAGACCAACGGGGCAGCCAAGCGTTTGGGTGCACTGGCAGAGAGGGGTAGAGAAGATGGGATCGAAATTAGTGGTAGAGGGATATGGCAATATCACCATAAATGAACCGGGTGTGTATATTCTATCCGTTGATGATGATTCTCTGGTGTGGGGCACATGGAAACAGATAAGGGTCTATGATAAACCGGTGCTGGATGTAAATATCCCGGATAATGCGACAATAGGTAACACCATGACACTATCTGTTAAAGGCATGGGGAAGGAGAAGGGCGAGCCCATTAAGGGGGTCAGCGTAACAATATATGATCCCGGTGGCAACGAGAAAAATTTAAAGACAGGGTCCGAAGGCACAGTATCTTATATACCCTATGATGTCGGGAAATATTTTGTACGCATTTCGGACAGTGATTACGCAACAATGGAGAAGGAATTCGAGGTTCTGGTACCAATGAATATCAACATCAAACCTACAAAGCCGACAATCGAGGATGAAATAACCATACAGGCTCGGGATTATAAGGATTACCCCGTCAAGGACGCTGTTATAAATATCCGGAACGGTGAGACATCTATAGTGGAGAAAACAGATATTAATGGGGTGATAAGATTAGAGAAGGGCAGATTGTCAAGAGTAGGAAAGTATTCAATTGCTGCTAAGAAAGAGAATTATCTGGAGGTAAAGGAGGATATGTCTTTGAATGGCATGCTTTACATTAATTTTTCGAAGGATAAGACAGAGCCTTTGTCCTCCATACTCATATCAATAAGCGGCAATCCGGGGATTGAGAACGGAGTAGATATAATAATAACCCCCCCAACCGGTGATAAAATAATCGCTCGTGGAGCGGAATATAACTACACTCCAGATAGAACGGGCATGTATGCAGTTTCCGTCACGGCAGACGATTATATCAATGCGTCTAAAAGTTTTAGTGTTGATCCGTCCCCTTTAAATATGAGCGGAGATTTGAAAGATAAAAAACTGATACTCAAGGTCATAAACCCGAACACTCAAAAAGAGGTCGCAGGGGTTGATATAAGAATAACCTATGACGGGAGAGTGGAGAAGACGGCTACAAACGAAAAGGGTACCGCCACCATTGACGTAAAAAAACCCGGCAGCTATGTCATCCACGCAAGTAAAGTAAATTATAACCCTGTTGAGGAAGAATTCACGGTGGCAAAGGTGCAGGAGTGGGGGTCGTTGATACTTCCGCTCATACTCGTGGTTATAGCGGTGTTATTGCTGCTCGGAAGAGACATTATCCTGGATGCTGTTGGAGTCGGGAAAAAGAAGAATAAAGAAGAAAAAAGACCGTGTGGGTTGGGAGCAGTGGAATGATTTTATTTGTATGCCCCGGGCGATTACTCATGGTTACCGTTCAAGGAAGAGTTAATTATTCCTCCCCTCTCCCTTCTCTCCTTCTCCTCGTCAGTAAAAACAGTATCAGAAGGATTAAAAAAATCAACACAAGTATCACATACCACGGAAACCCTGTCTTCGGCACGCAAGTGTCGTCCTTGCACTCCTCCCCTTCTGCACAGTCCCCATCGGTAACACAACCCCCCGCAACCGCAACCGTACTGAATTCACCACTGCCGTATCCTATCTTTTCGGCATTCAAGGATGCTGTGCCGGCATCCTTCACGATAAATGAAACCTTTCCATCTGCATTGCTTGTCGCAGAATCGGAAGTCCCGTCATCATATGTTATCGTCACTTCAGCACCGCCAACGGGATTGCCGGCATCGTCCAATACCGCGTATTCAACTTCATCGCCAACACCTGCCGTTTCAGGACCGGATATTTGCAGTTCGGGTGTTTCGGGAACGCACTCATGTTCAACACATCTTTCATTTGCCGCACAATCCGCATCCTCACAGCAGTCATATTCCATGCACGAGTGATTTTTGACCTCCCCGCACGCGCATTCAACTCCGGAACACTTCCAATCCACGCACACCTGCGTATCGGAACAATCCCCATCATTGTAGCACTCTCTATCGATCACATTCACGATATCCTCGTCCTCTCCACATCCCGGATAATTTGCTATGAATTTGTACGCCCCAGCTCCGTCAGGAACAAATTCCACTTCACCTACCGTATCTGTATTTTTCGATGCAATCATGACGTTATTATAATAAATATCCACGATTGCTCCTTCAATGCCCCCCCCGTCTTGCTCTGTCACCTTAATCTGCATGGTTTCGTTTACATATTCTCCATCCACACTTATGCTGAGATTGCATGACGGGCCGCCACCGCCATAATATGGCATGCCTCCCCCTCTACTACCCCCATATGACCTATAACACCCCTCATCGATCACTTCATCACAATCATCATCCAATCCATTACATCTTTCTGTTGCATCAGGATATATGTCATCATCCGTGTCATCGCAGTCATCCCCCTCATATTCGCAACCGTGTGTCGTACCGCATCCTGGACAAACACCGTAGCCATCGCCGTCATTATCTTCACATGGCGGACAGATGTAAGTGCACCCCTCTGTTCCTGTATCATTCCATTTATATACCGTGTCGCAGGTGTTGTTATCTCCCGAATTCGAACTTTCGTCTCTTATGTCATAATAACTTCCGTTTGCCTGGTTGTTTGAACAGAACGTGTTTGAGTTTATAATGTTGTCATTGCTGTTTACCCTGCAGTGTAAACCATTCCACTGGTTGTTGCTGGCGTTATTACCTGTTAAGTTGTTGCTTGAGGAAGAATATAAAAAGATCCCGCGGTGATTGTTATCGTTCGCCGTGTTGCCGGTTAACGTGTTTCCTGGGGAAGATTCTAAATAGAGCCCATTATTATTATTTTTCGCTTTGTTGTTGTTCAATAAGTTTCCGGAGGAAGATTGCAGGTAAATTCCGCGGAGACTGTTATTGCTTGCCGTGTTGCCTGTTAACGTGTTTCCTGAGGAAGATTGCAGGTAAATTCCATAAGAGAAATTATAAACATTAAAATTCTTTATCGTCACATTATTTCTTCCAGTCATGCTAATTCCATATCCTGTGGCGTCTCCAGTTATGCTGTATCCAGCACCGTCAATTGTGATATCATTCGCACCGACCGTAAAGCATGTGCCGTTTGAAGTTAAATTACAATTCATTATGCAGGAATCCGTTATTGTTTCCCCGCAGGTGTAGTTGTAGGTTCCGTTGCCGCAGCCGCAGGTTGGTTTCGGGCAATCCGCCTGACAGCTACAATAATTCTCGCCGGCAGTGGCGTTGCAAAAACCATCGCCGCAATTTATGCACTTAAATGCGCCCATTTCGGGCATACAGGTATCCATATTATAAGATGGTGCAACGGAAGTTAGACCCGCGCAGCATGATAGTTCATTCGGGACTACTGCGCCGCCTTCGCCTTCGCCGTAACATGACTTGCCGCAATTATTAAAATCACAGGCAAAGTTGTATGTCGTGGTGCATCTGTCATAAGAACCCGTATTTCCTGTTCCATTGTTGTAAACATCTATTATTGTGTTATTACATATATTATTTGCATATAATGAATTGTTGTCCGAATTATCCAAATAAATCCCCTGATTATTGTTGCTCGCGATGGTGTTGTATATATGATTGCCTGAAGAGGAACTAAAACGAATTCCGATGGCGTTATCATAATAATTATTCTCGTTAATTGTATTATTTGAGGAAGTCACAACATAGATTCCGTAAGAGTTGTTATAGCCGGTATGGTTTATTATTTTGTTATTATTTGCATTATTATTCAAATAAATTCCATAAGAGAAATTCGTAATTTTAGTATTTTGTATGGTGACATCAGATATTCCGAGCAGATAAATTCCGTAGAATACGCCCGATATATTTCCCGTTATCGTATGTCCGTTGCCATTAATTGTAATATCATCCGCACCGACCGTAAAGCAGGTGCCGGTTGAATTTAGATTGCAGGTTAAGTTACAGGATTCATAGACAGTTTCCCCGCAGGTGTAATTGTAAGTCCCGTTGTCGCAGCCGCATAGTGCAGGGCAGTGATAGGTACACCCAGTAGTAGTTCCATCATCATCCCACCCATCCGGTGTATTACAGGTGTTGTTATTGCCAGAATTTCCAGTAGGGGTTCCATTCACATAAAAATCACTAATAACATTCTGGCAAACTATATTTCTATTGATTGTATTATCCTTGCTGTAATTAAAGATGTATATCCCATACTCACCATTCCCTCTTACTTTGTTATCATTGATTGTGTCGTCATCCCCTGCAAAGAGATATATCCCAATTTCGTTGTTATTATCTATCGTGTTATTGGAAATTATATTGTACTGGCGGTAATTATGGATGTTGACGCCCACATCATTAAAATTAATATTGTTGTTGGTTACATTGTTTCTTGAGGAACTGATTGCTACACCCCAGCCCCAATAACCGCTATTGTTAATTATATCGTTATTATCCACAAGCACATACTGGGAATTTCCGCCAATGTTAATTCCGCTCCCCCTATTATTGGTTATCCTGTTCCCGATCAGTATGCTGTGGTCTGCCCAATCAAGCGAGATGCCTATATTGCCTGAGTAACTGGCACCGCCGCTAACATTGTTGTCCAGCAATCGGTTGTAAGGAGAATTGTGATAAATATAGATCCCCTGGTCGCTGTAGGTATCCAAACTGTTCTTTGAGATAGTATTATTTGCGGAATCTTCCAATTTTATTCCCTGGTAGTTTGAATTCAGTGTGTTGCCTGTTATGTTAGTTTCATTTGAATATTTCAAGTATATGCCCCAAGCAGTATTATTATTCGCTGTGTTGTTTGTAAGGGTGTTGTTATTTGAGTCATCTAAACCAATTCCAATCTCATCATTTGAATTTGCTGTGTTGTTTGTAAGGGTGCTGTTATTTGAATCCTCTAAAACAATTCCAGCCTCATTTGAATTTGCTGTGTTATCCATTACATCTGTGTTGTTTGAATAGTATAAATAAATTCCAGCATCATAATTATAATTCGCTGTGTTGTTTGTAAGGGTGTTGTTTGAACCAACTAATAAACCAATTCCAACCTCATCATTTGAATTTGCTGTGTTGTTTGTAAGGGTGCTGTTTGAGGAAGAATTTAAATAAATTCCAAAAGAAAAATTATAAATTTTAAAATCCTTTATGTTTACATTATTTCTTCCATTCGCATAAATTCCATTTCCTGTGGTGTTCCCAGTTATACTAAATCCATTGCCGTTAATTGCAATATTATCTGCCCCGATGGTAAAGCATGTGCCGTTTGAATTTAAATTACAATTCATTACGCAGGACTCCATTATTGTTTCGCCGCAGGTGTAGTTGTAGGTTCCGTTGTCGCATCCGCAGGTTGAACAGTTAATCACGCTAAAGGTTGTATTCCCGCAGTTGTCGGTTTCATCAGTTTCAAAAATCGTGTCATCGCAGTCAACGCACGTTGTTACGTTGCACTGCCCGACTGTGGTCGGCGCCACTGTAAATGTAATATTTGCAGATAATATCCCTGAAAAATTCCCATATACCGTTTCGTTTAAGACGTAACCTCCGTCACAGCTTACGTTTATGCACACGGAAACGTTTTCAAGTCTCGGATCAGAAGTATTAACTGCGTTAATCGTTAAATTTGTCGTGATGTTCGTTTCTTTGTTAATACAGACGTCCTCGCCGAGCGGGGGGTCAATCAGGTTAATCTGTATGTTGTTTATATTTTGACCGCAGGAATAAGTGCATCCCAAAGCTCCGGTGTCATTCCATATATATGTCGTGTCGCAGGTGTTGTTATCGCCGGTATTCGTGCCTTCGTTATGTATGTCCGTATTAATTACCCCATTAAAGCAAGCAGTATTCAAATTTACTATATTACCTGCAGAGCCGCCGTCCATTATATAAATGCCGTGGTTCTGATTGTTATTTACCGTATTGTCTACCAGGTTATTATTTCCTGCATTGTTTAAACAAATCCCGTGGTAATTTTCATTGACTGTGTTTTTGATTATGTTTGAATTATTTTCATTAGCAAATAAAATTCCGCAGCACTCGCCGCCCGGTAAGGCGGCATAAAACAATTTGTTATTAGCGATATTGTTGTAACTATCACCGGTTCCATCCATCGTTACGACTCCGCAGAAATTGGAAATTACGTTGTTATTATCCAGTGTGTTGTAGGATGAGCCGTAAAGTGAAATCCCCGCACATTGTGCCAGTTGGGCGTATGTCCCGTAATATCTTAAAATAAATTTAAAATCATCATCTCCTATCAAGCTTTTCGGTATTGCGAACTCGCAGGTCTGATGTTTGTACGAAACCCTGCTTGTGAGTCCGAAACCGCATTTACCGTATGAGTCGTTGAAGTCGTCTATCCTGAATGTTTTCTTTTCGCCTGTTTTGGAAATTATTGTTATTTCAGCCCAGTCCTCGCCGTATTCGTTCGTGTTGTCTCCCGTAACATCAAGGGATATGTAAACATTCCCCGTGTCATCCGAAACGTATATGTAAGTGTATCCTGCGGGATGCCCGGTGGAAGGCTCCCAGAACGGAGAATACAGAGGAGATGCCACACCATCTGTTTCATTGATAAACCCGTCAACTGTTATTGAACCTTTGGATGAGTTCATTTCATAGGAAACCTGACTGCTTACCGGGAACCTGAAAGGAGACGCTTTCCAGTATTCATTTGCCGTCAGGTACAGCACTGCTTTTTCGGTGCATGAGCCGGGTATATCCCATGAAATCTCTATTTCTTTTTCATGTACTATAACCACGTTATTATCTATTTCCAGTACATCTTCCAGAACACTCATGCCGTTTTCGGTATATACCGCGTATTCCGGTACTAAATCAATGTCGCATGCCTTTAATTTCATACCGTCTATGTCTGCGAAATCTGTGTTTTTCTGGATTATTCTCAGTTTAACTTCGCCGTCGACTTTATTAAATTCAAATTCTTTTGTTGCGTACTCCACTGGAAACGGCTCAACATAGAGTTCCTCCCACGTACCTGCAGCGTTTAACTGGCTTATATGGAAGGTCGTCGTCGGATTTTGTGGGGGATTAATAATGCCTCCGCAGTTATTATTTACTGCGTTATCCGATACGTTGTTGTATCCTGATTGATAAAGATAAATGCCTGTATGAGTATTATTGTTCGCTGTGTTGTTTGTTATGTTGTTGTATTCAGAATTCGTTAAATAAATGCCGTAGTCATTAAAGCTTGCATTGTTCCCTGTAATTGATGAATCAGTTACATTATCAAAGTGTATGCCTGACAAATCTTGAATCACAAGACCATTATGCATGAGATTATTATTCTGGATTAAATTATCTACTGAATCCTCGAAGTAAATTCCTGTCTGGAACCATGTAATATTACAGTTTTTTATTGTTATTCCCGAATAACCAGGAGAATTAATACCTATGTATGACCCGGAGCCGTTAATCAAAAACCCTGCGCAGTCAATTGTAATATCATCTGCCCCGATTGTAAAGCAGGTGCTGGTTGAATTTAGATCGCAGGTTAAATTACAACTTTCATTTATTGTGCCGTTTGCTCCGCAGGTAAAAACATAATTTTCACCGACGCAGCCGCAGATTGGACAGGAATAAGTGCATCCCACAGCCCCGGTGTCATTCCAGTTATATGTTGTATCGCAGGTGTTGTTGTAGCCGGAGTTCGAGGATCCTCCATCGTAAACATCTTTCTCGCTGTTAGAGCAGAATGTGTTTGATGTTACCGTGTTGTTGCTTGAGTTATAATCATAGGCAATAATAATTCCGTAGCCGCAATTGTCGGTCACGGTATTGCCGGATACTGTGTTATTATGTGAGTAGTACTCCAGCCCTATCCCCGTAACCGTAGAAGCTCCCGTTCCATAATATCTCAATGAGAAGTTGAAGTTATCGTTTCCTATTTCACTTTTAGGTATGGAGAACTCGCAGGTCTGGTGCTTGTAATCAACCTTGCCGGTCATGCCGAACCCGCATTTTCCGTAGGTGTCGGTAAAATCGTCTATACGGAAGATCTTTTCCTCTCCGTTTTCCAGAATCACAGTTATTTCTGCCCAGTCCTCCCCATATTCATCGGTGTTGTCCATTGTAATATCCAGGGATATATACAGGTTATGCTGGTCGTCGCTGATATAGATGTATGTGTGGCCGTCAGGATGACCCGTCGTAGGTCTCCAGAAGGGAGAGTACTGCGGAGACGAAATCCCGTCCGTCTCGTTTATCACCCCGTCGACTGTTATGGAGTTTTCAAGGTTTTGCATGGCGTAATTGAAATTTCCTCTCGGGGGCGATCTGAAAGGTGTGCCTGGCCTGTATTCGTTAGCGGTAAGGTAAAGCGTCGCCTGCTCGCCGCAGGTTTCAGGGATGCTCCACATAACCTCTATCTCTTTTTCGTGGGCTACCGTTACGTTTTTGTCTATTTCAAGGATGTCTTCGAGAACGCTCCGGTCGTTTTCGGTGTATATCGCATATTCGGGAGTCATGTCCTGTCCGCATGCGTTAAGTTTTATTTGCTCCACATCCCCGAAAGCTGTGTCTTTCTGTATTATCCTGAGCTTTATTTCACCGTCCTCGTTTTTGCTGAAGTTGAATTCTTTTGTCGTATATTGTGTTTCGAACGGCTGAACGTAAATTTCCTGCCATGATCCTTCTATTAACTGGCTTATGTGATATGTTTCACCGCAGCCAGTATTTGTTACCGTGTTGTTTGTTATGTTGTTTTCTGAAGATTCCTGGATCCAGATTCCTGAAAAATTATTTATATTCGCCGTGTTGCCTTTCAGGGTGTTGTTCGAGGAAGACATTAAAAAAAATCCATACTTGTTATCGTTTGCCGTATTATTTGTTATGTTGTTGTTTGAGGAAGAATATAAATTAATTCCTGAATAATCATTATCGTTTGCCGTGTTGTTTGTTATGTTGTTGTTCGAGGAAGAATCTAAATAGATTCCATCACCATTATTATTCGCCGTGTTGTTGATTATATTGTTGTACATTTCACCTGTTTCCAGATAGATTCCATATAACTGGTTTGAATTTACTGTGTTGTTGATTATGTCATTGTAATTATTCCCGGTAAATGTGCCAAGATGTATTCCGATGTTATTTTCTAAAACATCATTGTTGATTATTTTGTTGTACCAACTATTACTTGTTAGATAAATTCCATTATCTGTGTTATTATAGATTATGTTATCAATTATGTCGTTATTGTTTGAGGAAGATAAATAAATTCCATCAAAAGTATTATCATTCGCTGTGTTGCTGGTTAAGTTGTTGTTTGAGGAGGAAGATAAAACAATTCCGTATTTATTATCATTCGCTGTGTTATTGTTTAGTTTGTTGTTTGAGGAAGAAAATAACCAAATTCCATAATCAGTAATATTATTCGCCGTGTTATTGGTTATGGTGTTGTTTGAGGAGTTATATAAATGAATTCCCTCATAAAAATCATAAACATTGAAATTCTTTATTGTCACATTATTTTTTCCACTTGCAAAAATCCCATCTCCTGTACCGTCACCAGTTATGCTAAATCCATTACCGTTGATTACAATATCATCCGCTCCGACTGTGAAGCATGTGCCTGCTGAAGTTAAACTGCAGGTTAAATTACAACTTTCATTTATTGTGCCGTTTGCTCCGCAGGTAAAAACATAATTTTCACCGACGCATCCGCAGGCTGAAGTCTCCAATATCCCCCAGGTGCTGATATTGCTCTCATCAAGTCCTATTGGCCAGACATTGTCCCTGCCTGTCGAAGCGTCGTAAACAATACTGCTATATCCTTTCCAGAAGGGTGAGCAGAAATCAATAGAGTCGCCGGGATTTATGTTAATCATGCTTAAAGGAATCCTGATTTCATAAATCATGTGATTTGTTGCATTGTTCGGGCTGGGACCGTAGCCAACCGATGCATTAAATCCTGTAGAAGGGGTCATGCTCCCGTTCCCGAAAACTTTTATTATGGTGTTGTTTGTAAAATTAAAAACAAGCAGGCATTCATCCCAAATATCGCTTGTGTTATCTCCGACGGCATCAACTAAAACATAAAGATAAGTATTGTCATTCATAAAATAAGCGTATGCCTCTATATCATAGCTTGGAGGAGTCATTGTTATCCCAAGATTATCCCATTCCACCGCGCCCATATTCCCGTCCAGGATTGGAGGATTATCAGTGAATATTGTTTGAACAACCGGCCGCTCACCACTAACGACGCCGCTTAAACCAAGGATTAAACCAAGAACTAAAGAAAAAATTATTAATCCGTAAACCGTGTTTTTCGGCCCGGAAAATCCAAATACCGTTTTGTTTTGTTTTGCTGTTTTCATTTTTCTGTTTTTAATTTTTATTAAAGTTAGAGATGCCCTCTTAGAGACAGACACCAGCGCTTAAGTCCGCAGGGTGTTGTGGGATGTACCGTTTACCTATTGCGGGAGTAAAAATGTCGATTTTATATGAAATACTCTATGTTATGGAATTATTATGGAATTACAAAAATAAAAATTAAACGTTCATCGCGATCCCCTCCATAACATTATCCTTTGAGATGCCGTGTCCTTCTCAAGTTGTGCCGATAAAATTCCAGGAATACAATTTTTCTCTTTGAACTCTAATATTTCTCCCATATGCACTCGAAAAAATTCCAAGTGATGATTATGATGACAAAGGCTCTAATGCAAGCGGTGGTGGGGGTCGGCGTGAAGGGGAAGATATAGATCAACCCTCCCTTCTCCTTCGCATCAATATGAACAGCAGGATCAGCACCAATATTATTATCCCGATTACATAAATCCAGTTGAACCCCCCCTCTTCCTCTTTCTTCTTTTCAACAACCTTTTCCTCTTCCTCAACAACCTCCTCCTCAACCTCTGATGATGTTGCTGTTGCTGATCCATCCTTATAACCCTGTTTGCTTGTTTTTATCGTCTTGGTTCCCTTCGCCGCCGTGAACTGTACCTTTCCATTAGCATCCGTCTGCCTTACCACGCCATTGTAATCAACATTCGCATTACCTACTGGATTTCCATCCTTGTCCCTGACAGTTACAGTAAACGGCTCCCCCTCTGTTATATCTTCAGGTACAATGATCGCTAACTCCTTTAACTCTTCTTTTTCAGGCTCTTCCTCTGGCTCTTCCTCCTCTGGCTCTTCCTCCTCCGGCTCATCTTCTTCAGGCTCTTCCTCCTCTTCAACAGGCGGTTCTTCTAAAATGGGTTCCGGGCGGATCACCATTCCAATATCTTCACATTCGGGGCAGTCAGGGCGTCTTTTTCTTTCACAATGTGATGTGTACTTACATGTGCCATCCACGCACGCATCATCTGTGCACTCTATTCCGTCATCACACCCAACACAGCCGGATCTTAGGGTGTCTGTCCCGACTGCATCATACCGACAACCCAACTCAGGATCACAATAATGGTCCCTGTTTTCTCTTTCCTGGCATGTGCATTTTTGAATTCCGCTGCAGCAGCCGTAAGGGGCACCAATATTAACCCAGCCGTCTGATGGGCAGTTGCCGTCGTCAGCAGTGTAAGCGCACACGCCATCCACGCATGCATCATCTGTGCAGTCTACTCCATCATCACACCCAACACAGCCGGATCTTACGGTGTCGTTTCCGATCACATTGTACTGGCAAACCAAATAAGAATCACAGTAATAATCCCTGTTTTCTCTTTCCTGGCATGTGCATGCTTGAGCCCCGTCACAGCAATCGTAAGGAGCGCTAATATTAACCCAGCCGTCTGCCGGGCATTCACATACGCACCTGTAAAGGCATCCCTCTCCTGTTGCGCTGGTGTCGTTCCAGTTATAGGTTGTATTGCATGTGTTTTCATCCCCGAGATTTGCAGCATAACTGTCATTCACATCCAGGCCATTGCTGCATATTAAATTTTCTGTTAAGTTGTTGTTGTATGCACCTTGATTAAAGTAAACGCCGTTATTGGTGTTATTTGTTATTTTGTTATATATAACTGTATTATTATCGCTCCCGCATTCCACATCGGTGATAATTATTCCATCCAGATTAAGGGATACATCATTGTTGGTTATTTGATTGTCATCACTCCCACACCCCCCTAAATAAATTCCAGTAGAGAAATTATAAATTTTAAAATTTTTTATAGTTACACCATCTTTATCACCTTCTGTTTCAATTCCGTCCCCGGTGGTGTTTCCAGTTATGCTGTGCCCATTACCGTCAATTGTAATACCGTCTGCTCCAACGGTGAAGCAGTCTCCTGCTGAGGTTAAATCTGCGTTTAGAGTACAACTTGCGTATATAGTGTCCCCGCATGTGTAGCATGTTCCGTTTCCGACGTCGCAGCAGGCACTAACGCCCCCGCTCAACCAAAAAATCAACCCTAAAATCAATAATCCGCAAACAATATTTTTCAGTGCGGCTGACCCTTGGTCAGAGATATGTTGAAGCAAAGCTCCGTCACATCCAGAAAATCCAAATCCCATTTTGTTTTGTTTTGCTGTTTTCATTTTCTGTTTTTAATTTTTATTAAGGTTAGAGATCCCCCCTTTAGAGGCAGACGCCAGCGCTTAAGTCCCGCAGGGTGTTGGTGGAATGTGCCGTTTACCTATCGTGGGGATAAAAATATCGATTTTATATGAAAGACTTTATATTATGGGATTATAAAAATAAAACTCTAAACCTTCCTCGCGATCTCCCGTATAACATCGTCCGTTGAGACGCCCTGTCTTTCTGCTTCAAAGTTCAGAATTATTCTATGCCTTAAGATCGGGTATGCCATCGCCAATATATCCTCTCTGCTCACATAATTTCTTCCATGGATTAGTGCGCTGGCTTTCGCGGCAAGAACCATGCCGATGGATGCCCTGGGGGATGCCCCGTACTCGATGTATTGCGTGGCAATTTCGCCGCCGTTTTCCTTGCGGGTGGAGGAGACTATTCTCAGGGCAAGATCCCTTATGTCATTTGCAACAGGCATCTTTCGCGTTAATTTTTGCAGTGCCGTGAGAGTCTCTTTATCGATAACTTTATTCACCGACGGCGTTGTTTCGCCCACGTACCTGTCAACTATAACCGCCTCCTCATCTGCCGAGGGATAGCCGACCAGAATCTTTAACAGGAATCTGTCAAGCTGCGCCTCAGGCAGAGGGTATGTACCCTCCATCTCTATCGGATTCTGGGTTGCCAAAACAAAGAATGGGCGCTTAAGCGGGTAAGTTGCGTTGCCAAGGGTAACCTGGCGCTCCTGCATTGCCTCAAGCAGCGCCGACTGGGATTTCGGAGTTGCTCTGTTGATTTCATCCGCCAGCACAATGTTCGCAAAAACCGGGCCCTTTTCAAATCTGAATTCTTTTCTGCCGTCAGCGGTTTCCTCAACTATGTAGGTGCCTGTTATATCCGAGGGCACGATGTCCGGGGTGCACTGTATTCTCTGGAATTTCAGATCCATTATCTGCGCGATCGTGGAAACCAAAAGCGTCTTTGCAAGACCCGGGTAACCTTCCAGTAACGCATGGTTGTCCGTAAGAATCGCTATCAAGGTCTGCTCAACAACCTCTCTCTGGCCGACGACCACCTTATTAACCTCATTCAATACCCTGTTGTAGATGCTGCCTACATTTGCATAAACATCTTCAAATTCCATTTTATTAAATTATTTTATTGTATATAAATATTTTTTGATAAAACTTTTTTCTAAAAAGTTTTTTAAAATATTAAAGGGAATCAAGATGAATAAAAAGATTAAAGGCAGGGTCTGGAGATTTGGCGATAACATAGATACCGATCAGATAATCCCTGCGGAATACCTGGTGATGTCCGACCCTAAAGAGCTTGGAAGACACGCTTTTGAGAAGGTCAGGCCCGAATTTGCAGAAAAAGTAAAGGAAGGGGATGTCATTGTCGCAGGCACCAACTTCGGCTGCGGCTCAAGCAGAGAGCATGCCCCAAGAGCGTTGATCGGATGCGGTATTTCATGCGTTATAGCAAAATCCTTCGCAAGGATCTTTTACAGGAACTCCATAAACATAGGGCTCCCCCTGGTTGAATGTGATGCGGATGCGGATGAGAACGACGTCCTTGAGATAAATTTTGAAAAAGGAAGGATCAAAAATTTAACAAAGAACAGGGAGTTTGAATTTAAATCACTGCCGGAATTTTTGCTGAATCTCATCGATTCCGGTGGGCTTGTGGAGTATACAAAGTCTCAGCTGTAACACAGCATAACCGAATCCTGGAGCATCAGGAATATGATCACCAGCACAGCGGTTATTATCACCCCGATTACCACGGGATTTGCTACACTGACCTGTGACGAGAATATAGACCAGTACTCATGCTCTCTCCTCAATATGTGCACAATTAAAGCCCCGGTGATCAATCCCAGAATAATGGATGCCCCAAATATCAATGGACACCCGCCCTTAATATCATCTCTCAGTGCATCAAATTCATCCCTGAGTCCGGAGTACTCATCCCCCCTCTCTTTTAGCTGCCGGGTCAAGGATGACAATTCTCTTTCCGCAGATGTTAGTTTTCCCTGCGCAACCATCTTTTCCCCCACCTTTGATTCCCTGTTGCTCTTTAACCGATCAACAGCATCCTTTAATTGTTCATTTTCTTTTCGCAGTTTCTCTATGTCAGACTCAATATCATCTATGCCGCTTTCCACTGCGCTCGTTTCATCCAGATAGACCTTTATACAATAGTCCTTTACGGATTCCGCGTTCGGGGAGTTTACATTATTAAACGAATTTTTGATCTCCCAGTAGTCGTTATCAATACCCTCTGCATTATCGGCTGCACATTTCTTATCAACATTCCAGCACCCGTCAAATCTCACCACGCCTTCCAGGAAATCAGCTGCCTTGGAAGCAAGTTTAATGTCATCTCCGGTTATATTTTGGGAGTCCATAAAATCTTTAATCGTGTCTCTTAGTCTTTTTTCGTCATCAAGTAGATTACCCTCGGCACTAAAATTTATTTTATCCAGTCTGTCGACAACCTCTATGTTATCGCAAATGCCGTCTCCGTCGGCATCTGTGCATTCGTCGCAGGCATCCCCTATACCATCCAGATCAGAATCTCTTTGAAACGGATTTTTTATATCCGGGCAGTTATCCGTTGGGCAGGTATTTGCAAAATACCCTGGATCCCCGTAACGGTCGTCATCCGTATCGGTGCAGGTATCGCAGGCATCCCCTGTGCCGTCGCCGTCGGAATCGTCCTGATCGGCATTCTTTTCATCCGGGCAGTTATCTTCCGGACAGGTATTTGCGGAATAATCTGGATCGCCATAACCATCACCATCCGTATCGGTGCAGGTATCGCAGGCATCCCCCACGCTATCGTCATCCGTATCCGTTTGATCTGAGTTGGAAACATAAGGGCAGTTATCTGATGTATCATTTACATCATCCCCGTCCGTATCTAATGCCGCAGCATCTGTCGCAGAAAAAAACATTAGCGTTATGATAAGCAATATTATCCGTACTCTCATTTTTATTTTTATATTAGTAATAAAAAATTAAAGAAATAACTACAATGGAATGTGATGATATAGATTGCCCGATTCACGGCGAATTGGCAACTCGCGGCATGATACTCGAAGGCATTGTTAAGTCTGATAAAATGAATAAGACGGTTATAGTGCAGCGGGATTACTATACGAAGGTACCGAAATACGAAAGGTACAGGAAAGCAAGATCAAGGATTCCATCGCACAATCCGCCGTGTATAAATGCCAAAGCCGGTGACAGGGTCAGGATTATGGAATGCAGAAGGTTATCCAAGACCGTGAGTTTTGTTGTTATTGAGAAACTGGAGTGACCCTGTTTTTCTCCAGGTAATATTTTATAATTGGCTCAAGCGTGTCTTCAAACTTCTCAAATCCAACGGACTTCGCAACGTAATGTTCGCACCCGTTGCTGAAACTATCGATTATGTCATTCTCAAGGTTTGATATCGTGAGCATGACAACAGGAATCTTCTTCAGGATTCTGTCGGATTTAATTGCTTTAAGCACTTCAATACCGTTTACTTTTGGCATTCTAATGTCCAGG
>MCBC01000138.1 GCA_001723855.1 Candidatus Altarchaeales archaeon WOR_SM1_86-2
GTGTAATGCGGCAACAACAGAGAGAGCCGTATACGGGAAATCTGTATGTACGGTTCATGGGAAGGGTTGAAGCGGGTAACCGCTTCTTCCTATTCTGTAAATTTGATTTTATCTCTGTTGATTTTATTTAAAAGATTTTTTTGTAATACAATAATAAAATGTCAGATTCTTGTTGGACAGAAAAGGGAGGCACTCTTAGTGACAAGTCTGCTCGTAAAGAATTTGGGCTCACGCAGGAAGAGATTATTGAGGCAATCAATGACGGCAAACTTCAATACCGTGTGAATTATATGCACGGAAACCCGTATCTCAGGCTTATCCGAAGTGAAGTGGAGGCACTTGTGGATGAAAAATACGGTAAGAATTACCTTAACAAGAAAAAGCTCAAAAAGGAATTGACACAAGCGAATAGAGAGTTAAAAAGATTAAGGGCTGAATTGGCGTCCCTTGAACAGAGAAGGATTGAACTGTTGGAAAATATCGGTGAATAAAAATTTATCGGAATTATAATTATGAAGATTGCATCAAAAAATTATACAAGGGATAAATATTATTCTATTGTACGTAATGCTGTGGAAGAGATTCTAAAGAAGCAGGGCTATGTCAGCCCGGTTGATTTATTTATTCATTGTAATCGTTTAGACAAAAAGAAATATGAGGGGTGGAGATTTAAGAGAGTTCCTTATCTTGAGAAGGTAATTAAAGGTAATTTATCAACACTGAACCGATTTCTGCGTATTCTTAAGTATCATGCCGGGAGTATGTGCCTTAAAGAATCTATAACAACATACAAAAGTTGGGGCAAGGGCAGTAAAATCATTTTGCGTTTTTCCAAATCAGGTAATAATCATTTGGAAAAGTTATACTCCACTCACTATGTTATTAAAAAGACAAACGGTAAGGGTACAATTAAAAACGTCCGATGACTTGGCTATATGCTTTGGGGTTCATACCGCCAAGCCCTTCCGGGAACCCCCGTGTATTCTATTTGATGTGTTTTAAATTTGAAGCCATCGCCCTTCTGCGATCATTCAACAATTTATCCAATCTTACGATGTCGTCTTCAAATTCTTTATCATACTCATCTTCAAATTCCTCTTTTTGAGTATGAAACGGAAGGTTTTCCATAGATGCAAACATCTGAGTGGCGTCTCCGTCGGGATCAAAGAGACAGTTCCCCGGGCATCCCTTACAGTGCTTGCGGTGCTCCAGTACCTCATCTGTTATTTCAACTGCCAGATTCTTTGCTTCCCTTCTGCTTAAACCAATATCCTGATCCAGGATATACCCCTTTATTTCCCCGCCAAGGGCTCTCTCGGATTTAATCTCGCTCACCATCTCTGCTATGGGATCAACAACATCGCATACCATCTCATTTTCTTCAATTCTATAATAATGAAAGAAATAACGAATACCCTCCATTACTGCAAATGTGGTTTCATATGCATAGAATTCTCTCTTGGTGATTTTCTCACCCCGCCTTACTTTTCCCATAAGCTTTTTCTTGATACTCGCCATTATCCGTTATTTGTTATTTTAAAAAATAAGTAATTCACCAGAAAAATTTACTCTTCTTCTTTTTACGCATTTCCTTAAGGGCACTCATAAACAGTTCAAATAACATATCGGGATCCATATCCTCCATTTCCACAATCTCCCCCATTTCCTCTTCGCGTCTTCCAACCAGAAATTCAAATAACTCGTTCATCCACTCATGGTGAATAAGCATCCAGCTGTAACCCCCTCTCAATCCAGGTTTCTTGAGGGTATCATACGCTAAATTCACGGTTGGTGTTCTTTCAAGACCCCTGTATTTGCCGCGAAGAAACAATCTTATTTCTTTATCATCCCCGAGTAATCCGTTTTCATCAACCCCGAGCACATCATAAAATGTTTCTGTGTTGGGCGGAAGATACATCAGCCAATCATGATGTTTATTCTTCAACTTAAGCCATTTCTCCTGCAGCTTTTCGATATTTTTTACATAGTTGAGTGCTCGTTTATCATTAAAATTATTGGAATACCCCCTTATGGATAAAAATATGGGATTCACGAATTCCCAGTCGCTCATTCTTACCCTGTACTCCATCCCTTTAATCAGGGCATCAATAGATTTTTCCGATTCAATGCCGCTTAATGCATAAGATGCATTCACGCAGGAGGATGCTCCGAGAGAATACATCATTTTTGTAAGGAACGGCATAGCCGATTCACCAAATTTCATTAATGCATCTGCTGCTTTCAACGAGAGATCATCGTCTGCATATAAAGTATCGCATAAGGGCTTTACTGCCCTCTCATCACCAATTTCCCCCAGGATATAGGCGGCAATATGAGAAATCCATGATTTTTTCTCGTCTATCAAAAGCCGGATCACTTTCGGAACTGCTGGTTTGCCAATTTCAATCAAACGATCAGATGCGGGTTTTAATACCCTTTCAAGTTCATCATACCTATCTTTTATATCAAATTTCCCCAGCTTTTTGTTTTCTTCTTTGAACACCCCAATCAATTTATTTATTTCATCGGATCGGGATGATGAGGCATCATGGATTTCCCTTACTTTCTTCCGGGAAGGATTGAATAGACCATCATCTTTCAGTGGTCCGCGAGGATCATGCAACGCACAATACCTGAAAGCCAGTGTGCCGGGAGTGCGGCAGTGTATACAGCCTATTGGCTCATCACACGTCTTGCATCTTCGCAGTTCCTTTCTAACCTTCTTTTCCGGTATCTCAATATCGCAGTTTGGACAGTGCGTCATTTTTTGATTTATACGCTCTTACAATTTCCAGTATAGCATCACCATACTGTTTAATTCTCTTCTCACCAAAACCATGGGTGCCCGCTAAACCCTCTTTTGTAACTGGTAAACTATTCGAAATCTCGATCAATGTCCTATCATGAAAAACACAATATGGGGGAATTTTTTCTTCATCCGCAACCTTTTTACGCCAAATTTTCAATTTATTCACCAATTCCTGGTTTTTAGTTGTGGTTTGGTCTTTAATTTTTCCCGGTAGTTCCAACTCAACTTTCTCTTTACTGGCTGATGCCTGTTTAGACAATTCCGTTAAATATAGAAGCGGTCTCGGAAAACCCGTGGAATAAGAGGTCTTAATTGCTAAATAACCTTTATCTATAAGCCGGTCTATAATACCGGTCACTTCCTTACCTGTATATTCCTTCAATGCTCCGTAATATTCCGATTTGTGAATATTTTGATCAATCAACTTCTTTGATTTAGAACCAATCAGTATATTTGCCAGCAGCGTTCTGCCCGCATGAAAATCCAGGGTTTCCATTAAACCGAATATTTTTAATGCGATGTTATCCCCCTTATCTTCTTTAATTTTCGCTCTTCTCAAAAAAGCTCTCGTAATTTTTATCTCGTCATAGGATACGTCTTCCGGAAGCATATCTTTTACATTACTTAACCTTTCATCCCCTGCTGATGCAACCGCATTTTTAATCAATTCCTGATGTTCCGGTTTGACAAAATCATCTAAATTTGCTTTGATTTCGTTATTTTCTATTAATTTAGCCAGATGCTCCGTTATCGTAGAGGTTTTTAATCCGCGGATTTTTGATATCTCTTCAAATCCGTGCCCTTCTCTAAAAAGCACAGCGGTCTCATCCACTGTACTTGATACCTTTTCCCCAAATCCTTTCTTTTTGGGTTTTATCAAACCGTCAACACTTTTTACCCCGCACCCGTCAATAATGGCTTTTTGCCCTTTTTCGGTTACACTTATCGTTGGATACATTAAATCACCGCCTTTAACAATGTATTTTTCTTCCAATAACCTGTCAAAGGCAATCGAAATATCGTCCCTTGAGAAATTATCTAGCTTATCGAAATATCCCCCTTTATCATATCCGACAGCCCATTTCGCTCCTGATCCCCGCAATATGCCGATAATCTTATTTTTCCCGAGTTTCCCATCCATGTCCTTAATGAAACCTAAAATCTGTAATGATACGGGAATATTTTCATCGATTGAGTCCGGGACAGCATCACCATCCGCCTCCTTTCTCATTCTTTCTCCCCTCACGGATTGTGCCTTTCTCATTGCATCGATTACAAATTCACTCCTGAAAAATTCCTCGCATATCCGCTCTGTCTCCTCAGTAATTTTAATATCATAATCGGGCGGAAGACATTTCATATAACGGGGCAGTGAAAATCGGAAGTCCATAAGAATAATCGCTCCAACATCCGTTTCGCTTCTAATGCCCCTTCCGGCTGCCTGCAGCACCTTGCTGACCGCGGGATATGTATATCCGTAGAGCATACCCTTTTCCCCGCCAAATTTATCCGCGTAGTACCTCTTCAGATTTTTAACATAAAGAGTTGGAGGGCTTAATTGTAGCCCCACGATAATCACTGCTTTAAGCATATTGTCCTCATAATCCAACCCTTCCGATAGCGACCCTGCCTGAACACCCATGAGCACTCTCCCGGAGGACTTTCTTAATTTATTATACAGGTGATTTTTCTGGCGCTTGCTCATATTCCTGCGCTCAGTCAAAATCCTTTCATTCATCTCTTCCGGGAAATATTTCACCACATCATTTAGAAGAGCATAAGATGGGAAGAACACCGCAGTGTTTCCTTGCACCGTGTTTTTGACAACACCTGCAATTTTGGATATTTTTTCAGCCATCCTTTCATACATGGATTCGCTCCTTGACTCATTCATATTCCCTGAGCATTGTTTTTTTCTTTTTTGCTCCAAGAATGTCCGCATACATCCCCGTGGGATAGAGGGTGCCGCTCATCATCACCGCAGCATGTACACCCGCGATTATATCCCTGCTGATCAGCGACGGATCAAGTAATTTTAAGGAAAATGCGGGCGGAGAGCTGCTGAAAACCCGCGAGCACGGTAAGTCGGTATTCCAGCCGGCAAGAAATTCCGCAACATTCATCACATAAGATGCCCCGTCTTCGCTATTTTCTGCTATCCTTGCAGATGCGTCTTTAAGCGTATTAGCAAACGTATCATAATCTGTCGGATCAAGCGACTCGCTCAGCACCTTATTTATGCTGTTTACGATTACCCTTTTTTCTATATTATGTTCATCACCGGAGACATCTTTCGCGAATTCATTGAAGGACCTTATAATTTTCGTTAGATGATTGTGGATGATTTTATTTTCCACATGCGCATTTGCGGATTTCACTTCCCGTGCAGCCTCCCTCAGGGCATTTACGCTTAATTCGCGGCTTAGATGGTTTCTTATTCTGTCCGGTAGATTGTGGGCTTCATCTATGATAAGAATCATGTCGCTTAACGAACGGTTAGTTTTATCAAGTATTGTCTCTAATATGTCTGAAAAAACATAGTTATAATCGCATACCGCCACATGTGCGTTCGCAATCGCATTCGAAGCGGTTTTGTGAGGGCATGCTCCCATGGATGTGCATATATCCTTTAGCTCCTCAACATGCAGGATATTTTCCGTGATATAGTGAGTAACATCCTTATTATAGTTTCTGGCATAACTGCATTCACCGGTTTTCTGTCCGATCTTACACAACTCATTAAATACCGCGTAGTACTCCTTTGCTATGCCTCGCGGACACATCGCCTGTTTAGATATGATATCTATTGCGGTAAAATCTACATTCTTTTTATTTTTTATTAATTTAAGAGTATCGATCACGATTTTATGCTGCGACTGCTTGGATGTCAGGAAGAACACGATCTTATCGTTCTTTACAGCATATTCGAGTGCCGGAGCCAATGCCGCCGCTGTTTTTCCTATCCCAGTGGGTGCATGTGCAATAAGGGTGCCCCCCACGTTAATAATTTCCCGGACATCCTCTAACATTTCTTTCTGCCCGGGTCTTATTGCGGGGAACGGGAACATATTGTCTCGCTTCTCTGATCGCTCTGTTGGCTTCTTCCGGTAGGTTATCATTAATTTTTAAATAATTAAGAATGGAGATTAAAAAAATTTTAGGAATTATTTGTGTTCTATTAAGTCCCTTAAATTCTTTACGGCTATAACGCTTGAGAAAAGGGCTATTGAGAATATTGTTATAAGGAGGGTTGTTTTTGATCTTTCTCTTGAAAAATATTCTTCTTGTGATATTATGGGTTTGAACTCAAGGGAGCCGTGGGGAAGATGCCATTCTCGGAAATCATTTTTATCACTAATCAAAAAACGAGTGTCTATAAATTCGTAATCATTATCAAGTGGAATTTCATATACACGTATAGTATAACCACAGGAGTGAGTTCTATTTAAATTTATTTTTGAACCGTTGACGTGGTATGCTATCATTTTGATGTCAGATATATAAAAATCTTTTTTATATGATACATTTGTAATGCATATTAATCTATCCCCCTCTACGAAATCATTATAACTTTTATCACTCCTGCAATCGATTTTAGGGGGGTTAATCCCACCAAGATCATAAAAACCAAATTCTTCATACTTAGTATGATCATTATAATGAACTTGGAAAATATCCTTATCAAAAGGTAGTTTTGATGGATATTGTTGGGCTAACAAATCTATACCACTTGTCACAATAACCGCCGTCAAGAAAAGTGAAAAAAGAACATATACGTTTAGATATTTTTAATTTTATCCGTAATTGTTTTATGATATTTCAGGGTCCAAATGCAAATCCGACTTAAAATAAAAATAGAAATGAAAAAATAAGCTATTAAAAAAATTTTTAGCCCCAAAATATCTGAAAATTTAAATCCTAATTTTACCAAACCAGTGGTACAACTTGAATATAAAAAGATAATGAAAAAATACAAAATTAAAAAGAATAGTATCGGATAGATTATAATAAACACCAATTGTAACTACTCAGGCATCGAAGATTATACAAAAACAGATAGTGGCTGGGCGTATCCGCACAATTTCGTTGTTATCACACTATCAGAACTATATTTTTCGCAAAATTGGCAAATATTTGCTTAAGTCCATCAAATGGAGACATATTTTGAGTACGCTCTGCGTTGTTTGGTTTGTATGGCTGAGTAGTTACCACCAATTTACCTTTTCCTAAACTGTTTATATCAAATAAAAATTTACATTTCCTAGAGCAAAATTCTTCCTCATCTTCCACTTCCTTACCACAATTCAAGCACTTTTTCATTTGTTTTAATTCTATTTATTTTAAAGATATCAATAACAAAAATAAAACAAAGAGAATGGCAACATCAGAACTCAAAAAAATTTATAAAAGGTTCAATAAGAAGTATTTGGTCACAGGAGAATATGCAGCATTTCTCTATCATAAATATCAGTATCCTGCACATAATGAAATCAGGGTCTTTAAGGAGGATATGAAATTCTGGGGGAATTATGATTTTGAGATAATTCCGGATCTCACAGAGAGAGAGAGTTTAGTGATGCCATTAGAATAGAGGGTGTGTTTGTTGAACCCCCGGAGAATGTTATCACTCTATGTTTGAAAAAGGGGGCACAGCCATCGTTACTTGACGCTGCCTGCGTGCTCATAACAACAAAGATCAACTGGAAGAAACTCCTGGTGTTGCTGGAAAAAGAGAATCTTTTACCTGTTGGTGGGGCGGTATTTGAATTACTTATTGATTCTGGCGTGGATATTCCGGGATGGGTTATCAATAGATTAAAACCCGCAGAGCAGAGAACGAGTTATCCCTTCTATACACTTGAGCCCAAAAATTTCATAGATCTGGGAAATAAATGGAATGTTGAACTTCATATCCCACAAAGTTTTATAAAAACACTTAAAGAGGATTTACTATGGATGAAGTGCTGATTGAACAAGAGAGTTTGAAGGATCTGAAAAGGATATATGAAGAGTGCGTTAGATGGGATTTGAAATTTGTGGTCATTGGTGGGTTATCTGCCGTATGAAAGTCGAACAGTTTCCAACCACTAAAAATTTGGGCACTTAACCTGCCCAAATTCTGCTGAAAACCCAACTGAATAAATTTTGAACATGAACCTTAATAAATCACGCTTTTGAGTTTGAAATCCATTTTCTTCACTGCCTTTAACCCCTCCCCATCTTTCTCTGTGTAGCACAACAACTTCTTCTTTTTGAGATCTAAAACGCAATACACAAACAAATTTATCAACTTCACAGGCAAATCGATCTCGTGCTTCAAGACATCTATGAAACCGTATTCGTCCTTTCCTCCTTTTTCACCCTTTCGTCTTGCGATTCTCAAAAAACGTATCTCATGCTCTTTGAACTTCCTCACCTCTTTGTTTTCGAGATTCACGCCTTCAAAATCCTTCATGAATTTAGGATTTTCTAACTGTGGATTGCTGTTTATCAAATCCGTATACTTCCTGTAAGCCACATTAAAATCTTCGATCTTTACATCTATCTCGTCCTCATCAGTGAACCGTATTTTGTTCCAGAATTTCTTCGAGAACATGCTGTTGTGCCCCTCTATACTTCCGTTGTTCCACGGGCTTAGTGGTGCGATATACAAAGGTTTGACGCCGAGATTGAGCAAAAACAAAGTGAATCTGCCAATGGTCTTTTCATGCAACGGAACGAGACCAAAAGCACTATCGTTATCGACCTGCAGGACATCTGGAACCGGTTCTGTTTGCCAAATCTCTTTCAAAACCCTTACGGCTTCGTCTGTTGTTTGTCCATTCACCCGTCTTACAATCCCTTTCTTATTCGGGCGAATGTATTTGCATGACAGGAAACTAACTTCATCACCACCTTTGAGATATTTCGGCCCGATGAAATCAGCGCTCATAACACACTTGCCCAGATTGTTCAGCGTGCGTTTTGGATAGTTCATGTACTTGCTTACTCCTCTTCTTTTCGTTTGCGGAGTTTTTGTTAATCCTGCTTCTTGAAGAGTGCGATCTACAAACCGTATCGATGAAATTGGATCTGCATTGTGCTGCTTGTTGTAGTTATCCAAGACGACTGGGGCCCCAACAAAAAAATCCCCTTCTTTTTCCAATTGCCGTCTTATCCTCTTTATATCTTTCTTCTGCTCCTCTGTGTATTTTCTTGGTTTTCCTTTTTTCCAGCCACGATTATCTTTTTCCAATTCTTCGTCGCTCATGTTTATCCATTTACAAACACTGCATTTGTTTGCCACAACATAACGAGCAATCTTTCGTACTCCCCAATTGTTTTCTTCATGCAATTTCTTGGCTTGTTTTCGTTTTTCGATGAGTAATATTTTTTTCATTTTTGGACACTTATTTTAACCGAATTCTTGGTTAAAAAGTGTCCGACTTCTATTTGGCAGTCAACCGCTATGCCGTTAGAGCATATACCCCCACAATATTGAGGTACAGCAAGGATATTGATTGTGCGGTAAGAAGTGAAAAGGAGATGGAGAAGATAATGAGTTTGCTTCAGAAAATTGGATATACTGTGAATAAAAGGACACATGGTGCATCTGGTTTCAGGAAAATTATGGGAGAGCCGCTGATAGTGAATGTATCAGTTAATGATCTGGATTCAGAGATCCGCGAGATACATCCATTCTATGGAGAGAATAAAGATCTGAAAGTCGAGGTAGGGGTTTGCTCCATTGAGGATCTGTTAACCCTAAAGGCTATAGCTGCACGAGAGAAGGACATAATTGATATTTCCATCCTGCTATTGGATTCGTTTAATGTTGTGGATATTGAGAAATTAAAGGATAAACTTCATAAAGAGTATAATGTTAAAGGTTTTGAAAGTATGGTGAAGACCCTCATGTCGAATATCGGTTCAAAGAACTTTCATATGATCTGGAAACACTACATGAGGGATAGAATGGATGATGATGCAAAAACAAAACGATGGACTGTTTGTCAGAAGACGCTGAATGCGATCAAATGAGAAGGATATTGTGGTTCATACGGGTTTTTCTTGTTCATCCTTTTTTCTTATAAATATTATCATTCTTACTTAAATAAATAAGTTTTGTAAGATTTGTAAGTTTTTTCTAATTAGTATCGCTGCGGAAGAGCAAACTCGTCAAACTTAGACAAAAACCACTCTCTGACCACGGATCTAAAGCGTCTAAAATCTCTTTCTCGGTGCAGGGCTCTTTCTGATAGGTTATCATTAATTTTTAAAATTAAGAAATGGGAAAAAAATAAAAAAAAATCATCTCTATTCGGTCACATCCCTCTCCTTTATATCCAGGACCTTGAAGTGGGCGATTGCCTCGCCTTTCTCTTCCGGCTTCCATCTGTCATCCTCCTTTGGATAATTTTGCTCTATGGACCCCTTATCTATCTTCGTCAGGTCTTCGCGGTCCATGATCGACATCAGATGCCATCCGAGATCAAGGGTGGATTTGATATCGCGATCCTCCTCCGGCTTCTGCCTTATGAACTTATCCTCAAATTCATTTGCGAACGTGAGCACCTTTCTTTCTCTTTCACTCAATGCCTCTTCACCGACCACCGCCACCAGATCCCTGAGATCCCTGCCTTCCGCATACAATGCGTACATCTGGTTGGAGACATCCTTGTGGTCCTCTCGTGTTCTTCCTTTTCCAATACCCTGGTTCATCAACCTGGACAAACAAGGAAGTGCATCGATCGGGGGGTAAATGCCCTGCATATGCAGCGCCCTTGACAATACTATCTGCCCCTCCGTTATATATCCCGTTAAATCCGGGATCGGATGGGTAATATCATCATCAGGCATCGTGAGTATGGGGATTTGCGTGATGGTGCCCTTCTTTTCGAGAATTCTTCCCGCTCTTTCATAATTCATCGCAAGGTCGGTGTACATGTACCCCGGATAACCTCTTCTTCCGGGCACTTCCTCTCTTGCGGCGGAAATTTCTCTCAAGGCATTACAGTAGTTTGTCAGATCAGTCAGGACAACAAGAACATGGTAGTCCTTTTCGAACGCTAAATACTCCGCGGTTGTTAGAGCCAATCTTGGAGTAATAATTCTCTCGATTGCAGGGTCATCCGCTAAATTTAAAAACATAACGATCCTCTCCAGAGCCCCCGTTCTTTCGAAATCGGATCTGAAGAAATGTGCTTCCTCCGCCGTGATTCCCATTGCGGCAAAAATCACGGCAAACTCCTCCCTCTCCACTGATTCGCTTTTTGTTAAAACCTTTGCCTGGCGTGCAATCTGGGCAGCCAATTCATTATGCGTTAATCCCGCTCCGGAGAAGATGGGCAGCTTCTGTCCCCTCACAAGGGTATTCATACCGTCGATGGTGCTTATCCCTGTTTGAATGAACTCTCTCGGGAATTCTCTCGCGGACGGGTTTATAGGATAACCGTTTATGTCCAGTCTGTCCTCCGCTATCACCTCCCCCTTACCGTCTCTCGGACGCCCTGCACCGTCAAACACCCGCCCCAGCATGTTCTCCGACACCCCGATCTTCATGGTCTCTGCCATAAATCTTACTTTCGTTATTTTCGTATCCAGATCCGATGTGCCCTCAAAAACCTGCACAACCGCTTTATCCTCCATAGCATCAAGCACCTGCCCGTGAAGTATGCCCCCCCTGCCTGCATCAATCTCAACAACCTCGCCGTATCTTATTCCGGAAACACCCCCCACAATTATCAAAGGTCCCGCGACCTCTATCACACTCGTGTATTCTTTTATCGCCATTTTATTTGATTATTTTATTTAAATTGATTATAAAAATAATAAAAATTAAGTGATA
>MCBC01000139.1 GCA_001723855.1 Candidatus Altarchaeales archaeon WOR_SM1_86-2
ATCGGCACGGAATGCAGAACATGCGGTGAGAAGTTTTTCCCTCCCCGCAACCTGTGCCCGAACTGCAGGCGAAAAAGCGATATTCACAAGTTCAGGTTTTCCGGTACGGGGGAGATTTATTCTTACACGGTTGTGCACGCCCCGCCCGAAGGTTTTGAGTTTCAAAAGCCGTATGTCATAGGGATAATAAAACTGGATGAGGGCCCTCTAATCACAACCCAGATCGTGGATAACCCGGGGGATGTGGAGATTGGAAAAAAGGTTGAGATGGTTTTCCGGAGAATCTCTGAATCAGGCAGCGACGGGATAATCCAGTACGGATATAAGTTCAGGATCGTCGAGTGATTTTTTATTAATACAAACTATATGAATTTACAATAAAAAGTTATACAAAATTACTTTGTAATTTTGATACATCAAATTGCATAGCAATTTGAAATGCATTGAGACGAATGTCTCAATGGATTTTTTATTTATATTTTTAAATTTTTAATCAATCAAATAATATAAAACACAAGATTAAAAAAATGACACAACAACAACCGATTTTGATACTCCCGGAGGGAGCACTCAGGACAGTGGGCAGAGATGCCCAGAGAAATAATATCATGGCCGCTCGCCAGGTGGCGGAGGCCGTACAAACAACTCTCGGACCAAGAGGGATGGATAAAATGCTGGTTGATTCTATGGGGGACATAACCATAACGAATGACGGCGCAACCATAGTGGATGAGATGAATGTTGATCATCCGGCAGCGAAGATGATGGTTGAGGTAGCAAAAACCCAGGACAACGAGGTCGGGGACGGCACCACAACCGCGGTGGTTCTGACAGGAGAGTTATTAAAGGGCGCTGAGTCGCTGCTGGATCAGAGCATACATCCTTCGGTGATCGCGAGGGGATTTAGAATGGCTGCTCAAAAATCCCAGGGGATTCTGGATGAGATCGGGAGGAAAGTGACTATGAAAGATGAGAAGTTATTGAAGCAAATTGCCGAGACGGCAATGACCGGGAAAAGCGCCGAAGTGGCAAAGGAGGGCTTGGCGGATCTGGCGGTAGATGCCGTGAGACAGGTAGCGGAGGAAGACAACGGAAAAGTCAGGGTGGATATGGACAATATAAAGGTTGAGAAAGCCCAGGGCGGGAGCATTTCCGATTCGGAGTTGATCCAGGGGATAATAATCGACAAAGAAAGAGTGCATTCCGGAATGCCCAAGAAGGTCAAGAACGCAAAGATCGCTTTGGTTGACGCCGCAATTGAAGTTAAAAAAACAGAGACGGATGCTAAGATACAGATCACGGACCCCATGCAGGTGCAGGCATTTCTTGATCAGGAAGAGAGCATGATCCGGAAAATGGTGGAGAAGATCTCCAAGTCAGGAGCAAACGTTTTGCTGTGCCAGAAGGGTATTGATGATCTTGCACAGCATTACATGGCAAAAAAAGGAATCTTTGCGGTTAGAAGGGTGAAAAAGTCGGATATGCAGAAGCTTGCAAAAGCAACGGGTGCCAGAGTGGTGACAAGCCTTGACGATTTAAGCAAAAAAGATCTGGGCAGCGCAAAAGAAGTTGAAGAAGAAAAGATCGCGGGCGATGAGATGACATTTATCAGGGGCTGTAAGGACCCGAAGGCGGTGAGCATTCTCGTAAGGGGCGGGACAGAGCATGTTGTTGATGAAGTGGAGAGAGCCATGACCGATGGTCTGGGGGGTGTGGCATCTGCATTGGAGGTTGGCAAGATTGTAGACGGAGGGGGCGCCGTGGAAATCGAGATTGCTCGCAGGTTGAGGGATTACGCAAATGAGGTCGGCGGAAGAGAGCAATTAGCTATAAATGTATTTGCAGACGCAATAGAAGTTATTCCGAGGACTCTTGCGGAATCCGCCGGAATGGACGCCATCGACACGCTTGTTAAATTAAGGGCGGAACACGAGAAGGGGAACATAGATGCGGGGGTTGATGTTTTAGGCGCAAAAGTCAGGAGCATGAAGAAAGACGGGGTTATCGAGCCGGTAAAGATTAAAACACAGGCGATTAAATCGGCATCCGAGGCGGCAGAGATGCTGCTGCGCATAGATGACATCATCGCGGCATCCAAGAGTGAAATGCCTCCGATGCCGCCTGGCGGAGGAATGGGAGGAATGGGAGGAATGGGAGGAATGTATTAGACATACGAAACGGTAAAAATGTCTTCAAGAAGAAGATTTTTCAGGGACGTCTTTGACGAGGATTTTTTCAAAGATATAGAGGGGGAGATTGAAAGAATGGAGGAAGCGATGAGCAGGTCGTTCAGCGAGGCGATGAAAAGAAAACCCGATGAGGGGGGACCTTTTGTCTACGGATTTTCAATGCGTACAACGCCCGAGGGAAAGCCGGTTATCAGGGAATTCGGATGATGAGGTAACGGTGATAGCAGAGCTCCCGGGGATAGAGAAAAAGGATGTACACCTGGACGTAAGCGAAGAGGATTTGTCCATAAAGGTCGATACCCCTCAAAGAAAGTACCACAAGGAGTTACCGCTTCCATGCGAGGTTAAGGCAGATACCGCGAAAGCGAATTACAACAACGGGGTGCTTGAGGTGAAGATAAAGCGAAAGGAGGAAAAGAAGGAAAAGAAGGGCGTCAAGGTAAGGGTTGATTGAGATAGTTGTTTCTTCTGTAACACCGGGGAAAGCACGGGATAGTGAATCGGAATTAAACGCTTTTGATCTGGCGTTGGCGGATGCGGGTATCACGCGACGTAATCCGGCAGCAGTGTCGTCAATGCCGCCCTCCGGTGCGGAAGAAGCAGAGTCCGTAACTATGTTTCCTTTTATCTGTTTGTTATCTGATGTAATGCGAAGACAACCATTCATTAAATGTTGAGTATCCTTAATTTTCTACATTCTCTTTCTCTTCATCATCTGCTTTTATTTTATCCTTTATCAAATAAATGATCTTATAAGCAACATCCAAAGATCCCTTAACTTCCTCTGGTGGATAATTTATGATATCCCCCAAAGGATAGCGGCTCTCAAAATAATATTAGGATACTACACATTCATCCAGATAGTTTAAAAATTCTTTATCAATATCGCCACATGCCTTTGCCAATTCTTCTAAATCATGAATCCATTTATATCTGATCCCTTTATAAATTAGAAATCCCTTCAAGTATTTCTCTACCGCCTGATGAATATGAAAACAAATCACTTCGTTGTAACCTCTTTCGTCAAAAAGTAACTGTGCGGTTTCAATGTCATGGTTCCCCTTCAAAAACCATTCTTCTGCTAACTGTCTTTGCTTATGTTTATTCTTGTCAATCATCTTTCATAAAGCACTTTTCCTTCTTTTAGAATTTCTTTGACAAAAAAGTCCCCTAAATTCACTCTTTTTTCTATCTCTGCAGGTGTATAAACTAATGGTGAAAATGGGATTCTTCTCTTTAAATCCCTAACTAAAGCTCGTACTTCTCTAAAACGCTCGTTTCTTTTTTTATCTGTATCTTTGATAATGAGCATGTCAATATCACTGTTTTCAGTTATCATTCCTCTGGCTGATGAACCAAACAATATGATTTTATCCGGTTCGTATTTTTCCTTGATCTGCTCATTGATTTTCTTTATCTCTTTTTCAAATTCTTTATTAAGTTTTCCGGTTTTTATGATGAATTTTAATTAGACTCGATAATAATTATCAATGTTTGGTTATAAAAATGTAATTACCTGCCGAAGCATTATTTCCGATGACAGAAGCAGCATATATGACGTTCGCAGATAGGCGAATGTCCCGAAGGCAAGGACGAAGTCCGCCGCATATATCCTTTTGTTATATAACGTATGATGCAGGCGAGTAATTATCTCTCGATGTTTTTTATGCTTTAATATTAAATCTCCATATAATAAATAACTATTTATCAAAAACATATAATATATAATTACCCCCTTGAAATATAGACAAAAATGAGAGGAATAAAAATATATTTGGATACATCGGTAATTTCAGCACTATTTGACGAGAGAAATCCAGAGCGAAAATCTCTTACAGAAGATTTCTTCAAGGAGATAGAAAAATTTGAGGCATACATTTCTGAGATCACGGTTGCTGAGATTGAGCGAACACCTGATTCAGAACTCCAAAACAAAATGAATGGGGTAATCTCGGGGTTTTCATTACTCTCCATAACAGACGATGTGGAATGGCTCTCAAATGAATATGTTCGTTATGGCGCGGTTCCAAAGAGCTATCCTGAAGACGCGTATCATATTGCAATAGCGGTTATAAATGAAATGGATTATCTCTTGAGCTGGAATTTCAGGCACATCGTAAGAAGAAAAACAAAGGATATAATCAGGATGGTAGATACTTTAAATAATCTAAGGCAAATTGAAATCATAACTCCCGGGGAGTTATTGTAAAAATAAGAATGGAAAATGAGCAAAATTAAAGAAAAAGAAATAGAGAAAATAAGAAGAAGGGTGGAAGAGGAATTTCCAAGCGACTCCTGTTTACAACAGGTTCATATAGCGAGGAAAATCCTTGCCAGAGAAGCAGAACTTGAGGGATTAAGTTTCCTTGAATACATTAAATTGCTGGGGAAACAGGTTAAGAGCGTTCAAGTCTGATAGAAATTTACGGGCAAATAATTAAATTATTTCTTTGCGTTGTTCCACAAATCAACATCTATCGGGATCATAGCAGGTATTCCTCCTCACTTTCCGTAAAATATGTATAGCACCACTTTTCATTACATATCCTCCTTACTACCTGTATATATGAGAAAAAGCCGGATATATTTCCTTTTGAATGAATCATAGATAATCTGATTGGATTAAACCATAAAATTAAACCCGGATCAAAATAACTCGGTGTCCTGGATGTAGTTCTTTCCCAGTTTTAATGCAGTTTCCGCCTTTCCAAGTTCTTTCCCGAGATAAGCGGCATGCTCCGTGCTTACTTTGATTCTATGCACGGCGGTCTTGTACATGTCCTTGGCGTCTTTTCCTCTGAACCCCATCTTTGGTTTTTTACCCTCGTAATAGACCGCCTTGATCTCGCCGCCTTCCAGGTAGATGCGAAACATTCCCTTCTCCAGTTCCTTTATCGGGGTTTTTTTGACTTTAACGAAATCGATCTCTTCTATCTGCGGGTCAATGATATCCTCAACCCGTTTTTTATCCTTAAGTACCAGCAGATCGATGCCGAGGTCCTTAGGCAGCTGGTTGTGTTTTCTTGCCAGGTACATCATTTTTCTTGCCGTATCCAGTTCTTTGACGCTTCCCCTGCACTTTGCACTGGCCTCCACCGTAAACACGATATCGATGTTTAACTCGGATGCAGCCCCCATCAGCAGGGCGTTCACTCCAACCGAGTCGGCATCCAGCAGCTCCGTGACGTTCCCGACCCCCATCAACATCGGCATTCCAGGGTTTTTCTTTCTAAATTCATAGTAACTCGCTACAGCCCCCGTGAAACCAAAGTTCAATGGATCTAAAACGGGGTCCGCAATTATCCTGTTTTTGCCGCGCAATGATTTATTGAGGTCGGAGACTTTTTCAACCAGGTCCTCAAGTAAAGTCACCCTCTCATCAACCCCCTTCGGTATCGTGCCCTGCTTGTTCCTCGGGATCACCACAACCGAAACGTCAATGGAAGAGGCTGTTTCAAGATTTGTTTCATCCAGGCTCAGGATCAGGTCAACCCCGGAGTCAACCCCGGATAAAATTTCCGCCTCATCCAGCGTGTCTATGCTTACCGGCAAACCCGTAACCTCCTTTATTGTTTCAACGATTTTAGGGATTTTATCTTCATTCCCCCCTCCTGCAGTCATGCCGATGTCTATCATATCCGCACCGGAATCCTCGTAGTATCTCGCCCACCTCTTTAATTCACCCTCAGATAATTTCGGGGCGCTCTCGATCTCCGCAAGCAGGTGTATGTAGTTTTTCCCGAATTCATACCTGTATTTTTTCATCTCCCTGAATTCCCCCCTGAGCCTTTTCTTTATTTTTTCCCCGATCACGGCATCCGCCGGGTTTACCGTGGATAATTCGATCTCTTTTATTTCATCCAGAAGTGCAGGTAAATTGGCGGCGTTTACGGGACCCTTGAAACAGGGGATGCCGACCTCCTTTTCTATAACTTCAGCATCCCACTGGACGCTCCCGGGGAGAAGAATAATCGAGATGTCGTCTAAATTTATCCCGGATAACTCTCCAACCAGTGATTCCCGTGAAATGAGGGCTGCGACATCCGTACCGGAGATGTGGATTCGCGCGGGTGTTCCACTCATGCCGGAGTATTTTTTTACGGCATCGAACGCTTCCTTTGCGGTTACCAATAATACCTTCTTATTTTTCATCATTTGTTGTTACACAATTAAACTATATAACTTTACTTTTAAAATCTATAAAAAATAAGAAAAATCAGGTAGATGCTAACGAAGAACCATGGATAAAATAACAATCGATAAAGGAACTTCTAACCAGATAAGGGTTAGTTTCCCATACAACAAGGATTATGTTGCGAAAATTAAGACGATTGAGGGTTACAAGTGGCATCCTGACGGAAAATACTGGAGTTTTCCCTATTCGGAAGACACTCTAAGAAAGATTTTATCTGCATTTTCTGGCGAGGATATCGATATTGATCCAATCCTACAAAAATTTGACGCGCTTGAAAGAGAACTCATCTCAAAAAAATTTCTTCGGAAATTTTAACTGTAATGTAACTGCCCATAATCGATTTTACATTACATCAAGGAAATACAGCCCAAAAACGGTTAAATCCTATCTTTACTACAACAAAGAACTTGTTAAATTTGCAGGCAAGCATTCACTCACCATAGACGAATCCGATATAAAAGATTACCTTCGTTATCTCGTTGAAGAGAAAGACGCC
>MCBC01000140.1 GCA_001723855.1 Candidatus Altarchaeales archaeon WOR_SM1_86-2
ATGGCACCGCGTGTGCACGGAGCAAGCCGTTCATTGAGTGTCATCGAGCCGAGAGGCGAAGATGGTACTGCGTGTGCACGGAGCAAGCCGTGCATCTAAACTCTCCTGTACGCCGCTTTAATAACATCCGTTATTGTTACCATGCCCATCAGTCTGTTGTCATCGTCAACAACAGGGAATCCGCCGTACCCCCTTTCTTTTATTAACGCAAGAACATCCCCCAGATCACGGTCCGTTGTGATTTTTATAACATCCTCTTTCATTATCTCTTCAACCCTCGTACTAAGCACATCCTCGGCCATTATGCTCTTAAACTCGCCTTTGCTCAAAAATTCAAGAATATCAAATACCGTTATGATCCCGATTACTTCGTCCTCCTGGATTACCGGAAGTCTTCTCTTTCGGTTTCTGACCATAACCTTCGCCACATCACTTATCATCATACCCAGTGAAGATGAAATGATATCCTTACTCATTACATCCCCGATCATCATACCCCAGGAGCCCATCGCAGGCAAAAGATCATTTTCGGTTACAATGCCGCAGACCTTACCGTCGTCTCCGCCGTCCACTATCGGAATGCCGCCGTAATGCTTATCCGCTATCAGGCGTACAGCATCTTCTATAGACGATTGCTTTGTCAGCGAGGGGTAGTCATATGCCATGATCTTTCTTATAGGGCAGTTGATTGCAGAGAGAAAATTTCCACCATAGTCATTCGTTATGATGTTATATTTTTCGCCGCCCCCCAGAAAGTCCACCATATCTATCGCTACCGCCACACCTTCCAGTCGCTGTGTTCCCGCATCTGTTACGGGGATTCTCCTGTAATGGAACTTTTGCATCCACTTTGCAACATCTCTGATCGGGGTGGTTGGAGATACCGTCAAAACATCCCGGTTGGCAATTGTCATTATATTGCCCTCTTTCTCAACAACCCTGCTTTTAAATTCCTTTGGACCTCTATCGGAGGTTTTCCTAACATCCGCATATGCTCTTTGTGTCATTTTAATATTTTTAGAATTATAAATAGAAAAAATAACTAAGTTCTGCATAGCCTTCTAACCAATGTCGGATCAGGGTTCTTCTTCTTCGGCTTCCAGCCCTTACCTTTCAAGAAATCTAAAATCTCATCCTTCAATGTCATCGGAATATCGGTTTCCTGCCTGATGAATCTATGCAGGTCGCCTGGAAGTGCGTTTTTACCATCGCCGCTGAATCGCCTGTACATGTCAATCCAGTGCGCAAGTTTAATCTGCCTGCCTTTAAAGTTATCGCTGGCTCTGATGCATAATTTTGGAATCATTATCATGACGTCCTCCTTTGTTTTTGCAACATAACTCAGGTGTTCCGGGCATGGTCCGACGTCGAATTTCTCGCCGGAAAAGGAATCATACACACCCCAATCACTTGTTTCATCACTGAGCAGCTCTTTCCTGTACTTTATCCCCGAAGGACCCCATATTACGGGGATTCCCAATCTCATGCAGCCGTTTCCGATGGATACCGCTTTCTGCGAGTATGTCCCTAAAACAAGCCCTACAGCCCCGATCCTGTTGAGGCAGTAATCCGCAATTTCCTCGTAATTTGCCCGCAGTTTTCTTTTTGCAAAAATATTTGCGACCTTTATTGCCGCACCCGTTATGTGTGAATTTGCAACGCATGAGCCGACATTTACCAAATTTCCGGCTGCAAACCTGCCCCCGTATTTTTCATAAAGATTATGAGTTCCGCTGTAGTCTGTTGCAAGAGCCATCGCACTGCACCCTGATGTCGCTACTATATAATTCCTGTTCAAAAATTCCTCGATGATCTCCCCCAGGACCTTCCCTCCCCACGGCCAGAGAGAACACCCTACCGGAGCGATAACACCCGGGATTTCTCCGAAAACAATCGGCATTCCCACCTCCCTTATCTCGATATCCTGTATGGCACCCCTTCCGGGACTTATCTTTGCTTTATCTTTTGAAAAACTTTCCCTGTAAATATCAGAATACACGGAAACGACAGGTATGTCCTTGGGGCACCATGACTCGCATCTTCCGCAGAAAACACATGTTCCTATTCTTTCAAGGATTTCCTCCTGACCCAGAAATTCCAGATCATCTTTCTTTGGCTTATACTCCTTATTATAAATCTTATTTATACTCCGGATCACAAGCTGCGGGTCAACTCCAACAGGACATGCTTTTGAGCAAAGACCGCAGTCTGTGCACGTAAAACAATCGGATTTATCGTTTTTCTCTCTTTTTTTGTCCTTATCCTTTTCTTTCATGAACACGGCGGTTTTCACCGCTACCTCCCCTGCTTTTTCAAGGTCCGGGAGATATACCCCGGGAAGATCGCCGAACACCAGTTTTTTAACGATTTTGTCTGCATCCTCGTGACTCATATCCTCAAAGCCGCCTGAATTTTTATCAGATGTTGTGATCACGGGAATCCCTAATTTCTTTGCATTTTCAATGGAATCAACCCTTATGCACTGCTCGTCAAGGACAATCGTATCGGCTATTCCCGACCGTATGTACGGCAGTTCATAGGACAATTGACCTATGATTTTTGCCTTTGGCTCGTATCGCCCTATGTCAAGTGCCGTGCAGCACAGCCCTGCAACCTCAACATCGTAATCTTTTTCTGCCGCGTAATCCAGGATTTCAGTTCCGCCGGCCACATTATGCCCTATACACAGGATTACCGGCTTGCTCCGGTCAACAGAGGCAAAACCGATTTCTGTAAGTTCCGGTCCAGTATCTCCTTTTGGAAAACCCAATGCTGTTATCTGGGCAATGTCGCAGACTTCCATACCGACATGGTCAAGCATTCCTGCATGCAGTGCTTTGCTGTTAAAATCAAAATCGTTGCACTCCTGACCCATGTGCAGGGCGGATAGTAAATGACATAACTGCTCTTCAACATAACTTATTGCTTTTTCAAGATCGCCCAATGTCTCCGGTTTGAATCCGCAGACAAGCCGTATGTTCGGAGCCTCCACTTCAGTGTTCTCTGCAACATTAAGCGGGAGGTCTCTTCCGAATTTTTCAATCAGGTAATGAACCTGGTGTCTTCCGTGGGCAGAATGGGCTGCACACCCCGTGACCGCTAAAAAAAGGGATTCGCGAGCCATCTGCGTATCCAGGTCGATCCCGCAGGCACCTCTTCTTCCTTTATCGAGGTCGCATGGTCCGTAGGCACAGAACTGACACTGCTTTATGAACGCGTGGTATTTTGGTTTATACCTGTCAAGCAGGTGTTTGTCCCAGTGACGGAGATCGCTGACCTGGGGCATCGGCGTGGGCCCCATTTTCTCTTCCCAGTCCCCGCCAACAGCATCCTTAAACGACTTCTTTTGGGCTTCCTGAATAACTTCACCAACATAAACCTTTATATCCTTACCTTCAATTTTCATTTTGTTTTAATTAATTAAAATTAAATGAATAAATTAGTATTAATTAAAAACTGATCATGTTCTCACGACAAAATCACCGCCCCTTATCTCAATGGATTTTCCATTTATCAGAGCATCAGCAACCTTTTTTCTCCCGGATTTCAAATCCCTCCACAGGGTCTTTCTGGAGACGTTCATCTTCTTTGCCGCTTCTTCATGCTCCAAACCCTCAAAATCAACCAGTTTGATCGTCTCAAGTTCCTCCACGCTGAGTATCACTGCCTCTAAATCCGCCAAGGGAATCCCCATCGGCTTAAAATAATCCACATCCGGAATTTTTGAAACATTTCTCAAGCATCTCGGTCTTCCCCTTCTTTTTCCGCATCTAATATTAAACTATTTTTATTAATGCAACCATATGATTCTTGATATTTAGGCTTTGCTCTGACACGTGTCTCAGAACCGAAGGTCAGCCGCATTTCAAAGGTTGTTTTTTATTTTGATGAATCCAAAAATTTTTTAAATGTTTCTTCAAATCGTTTTTCAATAACATCATCCAGCGGATTTCTGAATTTGTTATATTCCTCTATGAGTTGCTTTGCAAAATCGGTGAGCATTGTTCCGCCGCCTCTTTCCCCCCCGGTCCATGTATTAACCAACTTTCTTCCAAATGCTTCCTCAACTTCGTGTATATATCTCCATGCATGCGGGTAAGATAAACCAAATTCCTTTGACGCTAAATTTACCGAGCCAAGTTTATCCACTGCTTCGAGAAGTTTGATTTTTCCATCCCCCACCATATGCCTATCTTCCTCCATTATACAAATTCTGCACTTTATTTTCATTTTTTATTTATCAATTACAACAAACTCAATGTCATCTTTAAATTCTTTCACAAGCCCCGCACCATGGCTCACTTTTTTTAGCATTCTTTCTATATTAATAACCCTGCATCCTGCAAGCATATCAGCCCCGTAATCAAACAATACGGGAGACATCAAAGTGCTTGGACCAAGAATGATCGTATATACTCTATTATCCCTGCACAATTCAAGAAGGTGCTCCATTGACTTATTGATTAAAGTTGTTCCGCTGATTACCGCGATATCCGCTTTTGGAATTAAATAATCCGACGCTTCAGCAGGAAAGTCCCCTAAATAGGGATTTTTCTCAATAATCCATAAATTTTTCGCTGCTGCTTTAATCTCCTCTGAATGAGGAAAATGTCCGACCATTGCAATATTTTTGTTCTTACTTGCTTCTGTAAAATTCCATGATTTTATATACTCTGCTAATCCAAATGCTGTTTTTTCAGTTAACTTTCCGGCACCTCTCACCCCCGCTTCTCTTGAAGAATGAAATGTATAACCAAGACCGCAGTTTCTGCTCAACACAGCAGTCCATGTGATGCCGACCCGGACATCACGAACCTTTGAATCAATGTAATTTTCTTTCAAATCGATTAATATGTCTTCAATTAATTTCATCTTCATACATCCTCCTGACACATCTGACCAGGCCCATGGGACCCGTGAGCATCATATCCCCCCCGGGGGTTGCGTAATATACATTTAGATTTGTTTTTCTAAAAATATGTCTGTTAGGGCCTGTAACAACAATCTGTTTTAAATTTTCAAAACCGCAGGCATCAATTAGTATCGCACCGTTACCGTTATCATTGTAAATCTCATCATCCGTAACATCCCCGTCTGCAAATCTCTTTACAAGGTTTTCCAATTTTTCTGGATTTTGGAGGCAGCGAGTATGATGTTCCATTAATGCATCAACCTTTCTTTCAGAGATTATCATAAAAATTGAGTGCCCGTTCCCCATGTTTACAATCAAAGTCGGACCCCTTGAATCAACTCCCGGATCTTCGAGACAGCCGATGACGGCATCCGGAGATGTGTCCATGATAAGCTGTTTTGCATTCGTCTGTCTTTTAATTGCAGATGCTGCAGAGTTCATTCTAAAGTAATGCGGGGGCGGATTTTTGAACGCAAAACTCTCTATATCCCGCGATCTCTTGAGCATATCGGAAAATAACTTAAATCTGAATTTCCTGTCAGACATCCCCTTCGGGGCGGCACCATGATCCTGAACCGCTACGGCAACATAATCCACATCCAGATCCTCATTGAAATTCATCAGAATATTTCTCAGCAATTTTAGATTAATTTCCTGTAGATTGATTATTTTTCCTTTAAATTTTTTCTCAAAAACAATAAGGTCCTCAACAATTTCTATTCCAAAAGATTTTACGGCATCAATGTCCTCTTTTATTGTGTGAGCTGCCCGCCAGGTCATAAAGACGTGGTGTTTTCTTGCGTGCTCCTTTATAGATCGTGAGACTACCCCGCCGCCAATTGTATCGCCTTTTATAAATAAATCACCCGCGGTATTAATAACTTCCCTGCTGAAAATCATGGTTGGAGAAGGAAGAACCAGTTTTATGCAGTTCTCAATTGCTGCTGAATCATCATACAGCAGTATATCCTGCGTTTTTGCTCCTATGTCAATTGCTAAAATTTTCATTTATTTTTTCATTACCGCATAATACCCCCTGCCATCGCATGCGGCACATACTTCATCATCTTTCGATATGAAGGATTCTCCGCATACTTTACATAACTTTGAATGGTAAAGTTTATCCTTTGGGGGAAGATTTACCTTGACTTTCTGGTAGGACAGTATATCCCTCCCCGCCTTAGTAAGAAACTCCTGAGTTACTTTCTTCTTATCCAACTTGCTCATTGGACTTTTATCGCGCAAAAACCATGCACTTACCAGGGGGTAATTCTCCCGATCCAGTTTCTTGACATCAAGATAAACCCTCACTCCTTCGCCCGTTTCCCTGTCGTACAGCGTGAATGCATATTTTCCGTAATCAATTAATTTAAAATACGGATTCCCGAGAGTACATGAAGTCATGACCTGGACGGCATTTGTCAGGCATCTTGGGGTTTCAGCCACGCATTTAAGTTTTTTGTAATCCCCCAGGAGTTCCAGCGCATAATCAACCATGTAAACGCCGATAGGGATCCCCGGGGGGCAATCCCCGTGAAAGTCCGCTGCCTTTTCAACATCTTTTTTTAGTTTTTCGTTTAATTCTTCCAGTTCTCTTGATTTGAATCCCATTTTAATTGGTTTAATTACATTTCTTTATTTCTTTCTATCTGCTGTTACGGCTGACTAAAGGTTGCTACCCATTCGCCGATATAGTGGGTTACAACAATGACCAATATTGCAATAACCAAATGCTCCATAACCACCCTGTAGGGTTTTACACCCTGTTGTTTAGCCATATAAAAACTAAAAATTGTTATTAAAGATAAACCCCATATTATGCCAACAATTATTGCGGTGGAAAGTTGAAATAATAAAACAGGGATAATGAATGTCAGCGCGAAAATACCCTTGGACAGGAATGTGGTAATTGTCGCAGCCCAGATTTCCTTTGTTGTGTGCTGGTTCTCATATTCTTCAGATATGTGGACCCCCAACGCATCTGAAAGAGCATCCGCTATCGCTATTACAAGAATACCGCCGATAACAACAAGAGCCGAGTGAGTGCTGGAATGCAAACCCACCATTAATCCAAGTGTGGTAATGACCCCGGATGTTAACCCAAAACTAAAACCTTTCTTTATCGAAAGTTCCATATCTACAATTAAATATTGATCTATTTAAATAACTTTTTGCGGACCCGACGGTATGTTCGGTCCCTTTCATATTAATCATTGAATGTTTGGATATGCAAATTTTGTTTATTTACTTTAAAATGCAAATATACATTGATGATATCGCTTTTGAGATTTACACTATGCAGCAATTTCGCCCATAAAAAAAACAATTGATCAGGATTTTAAATTCGTTAGAAGTTCAAGCCTTGAAAAAATGCAAGAACTTTAGAGGGAAGCAAAGAAATAATATGTTTTATTTTAAATTCAAAATTTAATTTATATTGAGCACGCTTTCGGCTAACCATAAAGATGATGTAGCCGATAACGGTCTGCAGAGAGTGTCGTGCGGAATCCTATTCGAGAAATCGCATGCTGTGAGATGCAGGTTCTTTCAACAGTTCAACATGCCCAGGTCGTAGATAACTAACAGGATAAGATGATATACCTGATACTATTTAAACCGGGGGGTAAGCGGATAAAGATTAAGGAATCACAGTCCATTTTGGATGCCGCGGTAAAGAACGGAGTCCATATAAATGCCGCGTGCAATGGCATAGGCGAATGCGGTAAATGCAGGATTGTGGTTGAGAAAGGGGATGCAGAGACAAAAAAGAGCACTCTTTTAACCAGGAAAGAGGTGGGGGAGGGATATTATCTTGCCTGCCAGACCTATGCGAAAAGCGATCTTGAAGTTTTGGTTCCTCCTGAAAGCATGTTGGGGGAGCATCAGATTCTGGAGCACCTGAATGGCGATTTTATAAGGCGGCATGAAAAAAAGTTTGTTGGTGAAAATTTGGGTTTAGCGGTAGACATCGGAACAACCACCGTTGTTATGGATCTGGTTGATCTTGATTGCGGGGAAGAAAACATTGTGGATGTTGAGTCCAAGCATAATAAACAGGTGATTTATGGCGCAGATGTTTTAGCCAGAATAAATCATTCAAAAGATACGGAGGGTTTATCAAAACTTCAGCAGTTAATAGTGGAAACAATAAATGAATTGATTG
>MCBC01000141.1 GCA_001723855.1 Candidatus Altarchaeales archaeon WOR_SM1_86-2
AGGATATAGATTTAAAAAGTCGGTATTACACAAATGATAAAACGAAGTGGTTGAAGAAGGACACAAACGGAAGAAACAGTAGCCGTAAGCAGTATTTTTAAATTGGATTATATCTAAAACCAGTTAACTATCATAGACCTGTGGGAAACATGGGTTTTATTAGAAAATTTATTAGAAAATCAACCGCTTTTATGAATCATATCCCAGCCCGCTTCAACAAGATGATGTGCTATTTTTATAGGTCTTGAGATTATATTGTATCTATAACAAATAATACAATAAATGGAAAACGAAACGAAAAAACGGGTGGCGCTGATCGTCATCCTGCTGGCGATAGGGGCAATATTGGGGGGTGTGGGAAACATTTTCGGCGGAGGAGAAGTACATCCGGAAATTACAAAAAAGGTAATCACGGTAGAGATGACGGAATACAGGGATAAGGTGGTAATGACAATGTACGAGGACGGTGGAATTATAGATACTTCTACCAGGATAAAGGAGGAAGGGGAGGGGTGTGGAGTGTACGCAAAAGAGGCGGATAATTTGCTTGAGACAGCCGGGAAAGATAGTGGAGTAAAGGGGTTAATTGAAGGGAAGGACTATAAAGCAATTGGGTTTAAACCGGTCCTTGAACCGGATATGCCGGAGGGTGTATCTGACAGTAGGGTTTTCTTTGTAGTTTTGATACTCGAAGTTGAAGGCAGTTACTATGAGGTCCTGATAGAGAAGTACAGTGAAACTGTAAAATCAATAGACAAAGGTTTAGAATCATATGATGAAGAGGTGATACTGAAACCAGAGGATGACATGGAGGACTGTGACCCCGATAAAGAATTTGAGAAAATGGCGAACAGCCTGCTTGAGATTGCTATGAACGACAGCAGAGTACGGGAATTGATTGAAGGGAAAGAATATCAAGTAATTAGCGTGTCGCACCTGATGCTGATGGGGGAAAGAAAACTACCAAAGCCGCTGGAGGAGAAACCACAGAACATCACAACAACCCTGATGCTCGAAGTTGAAGGGAGATGTTATAATATCGTAATGGATATGGGTCCGGAGGGAGAAATGGTAAGAGCGGTAGAAAGAGGTTGTAACAAATAGAGCGCCATCATTTTTTAATTTTTGATTTTAATTCAAGATGAAAAATGAAAATCAAAGGAAAAACTGCATTTGTGATGATATTGTTTGTTGTAGCAGCATTCATACTCACCTTAAAAATACTCACCCCTTCCCATGTGAATGTCTATGTTGAAGAAAGCAGGACTGTGATAGACACCGGACTTAAGTCATTTTCACTCATGGATGTTGCGGTGATGCTCATCGCGGCAGTTGTGCTCACGATATGCGGGATGTATCTGTTGTTCTCTGATCGTGCTGTGCGGATGGGAAATGCCGTGGAGACAATTCTAAATGATAGAAAGAAGCGATGGAAAGAAATATCAAAAACGTTGAAAAATGATGAGCAGGTGATACACGAGGTGATAATTAATTCTGATGGAATTATTGCCCAGAGCGAGATTGTAGAGATGACAGGACTTTCAAAATCAACTGTCAGCAGAGCGTTGGATATGATGGAGAGTAAAGGATTGGTTGAGAGAAAGAGGAGGGGGATGGGGAATCTCGTTTTGTTGAGGTGAGATTATAGAAAACGCATTTTACACTTCCGTGAAACGCATTTCATCCGCGGTTTATTAGTTGTTTCACCATAGATTCTATAATAACGATGAAAAAATCAATCCTGGAATTTTTAAAGCCAACGAAGGAGAAGATCCTGGTGATCCTGCTTATCGGGTTACTGGTCGCCTTAGCTGTGAGCGGTTTCTTTTGCAGCTGGGGTCTGCGGGAGCCGTGTCATCCCGTGGAAGATAACATATTGATTAAGACCTTTGTTGCGGGAACGTCATACTTTATGTTTGTTCTGTATTCGCCTGTGATATGGGCTGCAGGAATCGTTTCCGGGATCGGTTACTATTTGATGCCTCACTCCTATCACCACTTTGATTTGGCGTTCATGGTATTTCTGTTTTCGCTGACGGCCGCATATACACACACCCTGTCATGCATAACCGTATTTTTGTCCAAAAAAATCCTTGAGAAATTAAAATTAGATGGGTCGGGAGTAAAAAATATCGCCTCAATGGCTGCCGGAATCTTTGCGATCGGGATGATCATCCTTCTTTACGGCATCTTCAGTTACGCCTCCGTGAGCGGCAAATGCTGCAGTAAATGCATGGAGGAGTATGAAAAAGAAGCGGGATTATGGTATGACAATACAAAAGAAGACAGTCCAAATTGCAGCGGTTACGACATACCCGGACAGGAATGCAGGGAATTTTTTGAGAAATATGGCATGGACACATATGATTGCTCAAATATCTTTACAGACTAATATCACATAACTACGAAACCATTCGTAGCTATGCGTTTTTATGTTTGTAATTCCAGGTGTATAACCAATTAATAAAAACGCGAACATGAATACAAAAAGACTGCTCAGGGCATATAAACCAACACTTTCACAGGCCATGGGCGGGGATCACATAAAAGTTCTGCAGAAACTTTCCAGGCCAATGTACGACCATGACATATCCTCTTCCATGAAAGTAAAAACAACCACGGTGAGGAAACTGTTGAATGAACTGTATGACTTCGGCCTGGTGGAGTATGAAAGACTGAGGGATAAAAAAACAGGGTGGTACACCTACCTCTGGAGCAGGCGCGATGACAGGGTTGCGGGCTACATAAAGGATTCCCTTGAGAAAAGCCTGGGGGGTCTGGAGAACAGGCTTCTGCAGGAGCGCGATAATATAATGTTTGCGTGCGAATGCCAAAACGGCGGAGAGAACGGACACGTGACTTTCGGTCAGGCGATGGAATACGACTTCATATGCCCCGTATGCAATACATCCTTCAGGCAATTCGATAACTCTGCCGTCATCTTGAAATTGGAGTCTGGCATCCTGGAATTAAGGAGAGGTCTTAAAGGGATTGGAGGGTAGTTTGAAACCAATATAACTACGAACCGATTCGTAGCTATGCGTTTTTATGTTTGTAATCCATAGTGTATAATAATAGATTTTAACCGGGCTGTTTTTATTATTATAATAAACTTTTAAAAAAAGTTTAATCAAAAAAATAAAAAAATAATAACAAAAATGAAAACGATTAAATTGGTTGGGACAGGAATCTTATTTATATTACTGGCAGCAAATGTAATGGCAGACGGCATAATAATCCCCGAGCCCCCGGCGCCGGAGATCCATGTTGAGCTTCTGGAGATCAAATATCATCACGTAAACGTAACGATAAGTGATCAATATACCGAAACATCCATTGACCAGGTCTTTCACAACCCGAATCACAGGGACCTGGAGGGCACGTACCTATTTCCTTTACCAATAGGGGCGTCCATCTCGGACTTTTCAATGTTCGTGGATAACGAGGAGATCAAGGGGGAGATCCTGGACAAAGACGATGCTAAAGAGATCTACGAGAGCATAGTGAGGAGGATGAAGGATCCCGCGCTTCTGGAATACGTGGACAGGAACACATTTAAGGCAAGGGTCTACCCGATACCGGCCGGGGGGGACAAGAGGATAAAGATGCGGTACGAGGAGGTTTTAACATGCGATAACGGCGTGTGCAGGTATGTTTACCCTCTTGACACGGAAAGATTCTCGTCAAAGAACCTTGAAAGCGTTCTCGTCTCCGTGAAGATCCACTCAGAAAACCCGATAAAAAGCATATACTCGCCAACCCATAAGATCGAGGTGAAAAAAGAGGACGACTATAACGCTGTCGTAACCTACGAGGAAAATAATGTCAAGCCGGACAAGGATTTTGAGTTATACTACACCCTCTCGGACAAGGATTTCGGGGTCAGCCTGTTAACGCATGAGGACTATTTTATGCTCCTGGTTGCGCCAAAGGTTGAGCTCTCGGAAGATGAAATCTCAAGAAAAGACATCATTTTTGTGTTTGATAAGTCCGGGAGCATGTCCGGGGAAAAGATCGAGCAGGCACGGAACGCTCTTTTATTCTGTTTGAATAATCTAAACAAAGAGGACCGGTTCAACATAATCCCGTTCTCAACGGACGTGGATTCATTTAAAGATGAGCTGTCGGGGGCGAATTCGCAGAACATAGACGAGGCATTGGACTTCGTCGGGGATATGGGCGCCAGCGGCGGAACAAACATAGACGGCGCGTTAACCCTGGCGTTAAACCAGTTCTCGGGCAACAACAGGGCAAAGATGATAATATTCCTGACGGACGGTCTGCCGACGGTGGGGGAAACAGACGTTGAGAACATACTGGCGAATGTTAAATCAGCAAACGAACAAAATATCCGGATTTTCGTTTTTGGCGTCGGATACGACGTCAACACAAAACTTCTTGATAAGATATCCTCGGAAAACCAGGGCGTTTCGGAATACGTTAAGCCGGGAGAGGACATCGAGGTTAAGGTAGGCAATTTCTACACGAAGGTCGCAAGTCCGGTGCTGTCGGATATCAGCATGGACTTTGGGGACATCAAGGTCGAGAAAATGTATCCCGGGGATCTCCCGGATTTATTTAAGGGCAGCCAGTTGATTGTGCTTGGACGGTACTCCGGGGAGGGCAATGCGGCGATAACATTAACCGGGTTTGTAAACGATAGGAAGCAGAAATATGTTTATGAGGGAACCTTCGCCGACACACCAAAAAACTCTTTTATCCCGAGATTGTGGGCGCAAAAAAGAATCGCGTATCTCCTGGATGAGATACGGCTTCACGGCGAAAACGAAGAGCTGGTTGACGAGATAGTTAAGTTAAGCAAGCAGTACGGCATAATAACCCCGTACACTTCGTTTCTTGTGGCGCCGGAGGCTAAGAAAAGCGATTACAGGGGTTGGGACGCCAATGTTGTATCCCGCGAGGAAACGGAATCTGCACAAAAGGCGATGGACTACGCATTCGCTCCCTCGAGCGGGGCGGGGGCTGTTAACGCGACCGTGGGCATACAAAAACTTAAGGAGGAGACGGTTGAGTACAGTCACGGGGAAATAAAATCAGTTGGCTCAAAGACATTTATCTACAGGGGCGGCGTATGGGTTGACACGACCTATTCGGAACAGGAGATGGTTGACGTGAAATACGAGAGCGGATTGTATTTCGAGACCCTCTACAACAACACGGGATTGGGGGCGTATTTCTCGATCGGCAAGAGCGTGATCGTCTGTGATGAGGATACATGCATCAAGATCAGCGAAGATACTGGAGGAACATCCGGCACGGTGCCGCAGATCAATGTGACCGGAGGGGATGATGTTGACGGGGGAGGCGGGGATGCCGCCGGAAAGGGAATCAACTGGGCTGTAGCCGTAATCTGCCTGGTAATTCTCCTTTTCATCGCCCTTATTATAATCCTTTTGAAAAAAAAATGAAAAATGAGAAAGAAAAAAATAGAAATAGGCGGGGGAGGAGATAAAAAACTCATAGTCCTGCCGCTGGATGAGAACTCAAAGGAGATCAGCCAGATACTGGCGAACGACACCGCCAGAAAAATACTGGAAACCCTGGCTGAAAAGCCCCTCTCCGCCACCGAGATCGCGGACAGCCTTGATTTAGCACTCACCACTGTCCAGTATGACATTAAAAAACTTCAAGACGCGGGGCTGATAAGGGTCGTGGATACCAGGGCAAGCGAGAAATTAAAGGAGGTTAAGGTATACGGTCCCGAGGAGAAGTTCATAGTCATCGCCCCGAAAAGCGTAAAGAGGAGCGACGCCCTGGCGATGCTTAAGAAAATCCTGCCGCTTATTTTTGTCGCAGCAGTATGTGTTTTCGGGGCATATCACTTCATGCAGCTCCCTGGAGGATCTCCAGGCGAACAAGAAGGATGGGACGGGATCGGAGACGCGGACATAAAGAAATTCTCGTCTCAACAGGAACTTAACGCGTTCATAAAATACTCCGCGGAAAGTGGGGAATATTATGCCTATCGTGGAGTGTTCGAAGGGTTTGCTGCCGAGGATACCGATGCGCTGTCTGTCCAGGCTCCGGGGGCAGAAAAATCTTTTGCCACAACCGGCGGCGATGAGGGAGCGGGTGCGGAAGATTTCTCAACAACCAACATCCAGGTGGAAGGCGTTGACGAAGCGGATATAGTAAAGAATGACGGCAAATACATTTACGTCATATCCGGGAAGAAGGTTGTGATAATAGATGCATATCCTGCGGAAAACGCGGAGATTTTATCCGAAATCGAATTTGATGAGCAGCCGTCGGAGATTTTCATAAATGGCGACAAACTCGTGGTTTTCACGCAGGAATATGATCACGGGGCGTATCGGGATTATTACTACGGCTCGAGCACAAAAACAAATGTGCTCGTCTATGACCTCTCTGACCGTGAAGTCCCTGTATTGGAGTGGGAGATTTCGGCTGACGGCAACTACTTTGACTCCCGCATGATCGGGGACTACGTGTATGTGATAGTCAACGAGCCAATCTATTACTACACCTGCCCGGTTTATCGCGGGGAGGAAGTGGATTTGAAATGTATCGCCCATGACATAAAGGTTCCTGAGACCACGGTAAACGACAAAAAAATTGATGAGACCTTCCCGGACATCTACTACTGGGATATTTACGATTACTCGTACAGGTTTACGACCATCCTGGCGGTTAACGTGCGGGATGAAAAAATAAACAAGAGATTGTTTGTGATGGGCACGTCCCAGGATATGTTCGTTTCGCTCGAGAACATTTACCTCACAAGAACCAAGTGGATGAGCCAGCGTGAACTTCAGGAGCGGGTTTATGACGAAGTGGTGATACCAAGCATGCCCGGGGAAAAGCAGGATGAGATAAAGGAGATCGAGGATTCAGGCAAGAGCTTCTATGTCAAGCGGTATGAAAGGGCGCTGGCGGTTAAAAATTACCTCGCGGACCTTAATGACAGCGAGACGGGGGAGCTTCAGGATAAAATAAACAAGAAAACCCGGGACCTGCAAAAGGAATTTGAAAAAAATCAGGAGCAGACGGTTATAAACAAGATCGCGATAAAAGACGGAACGATAGTTCCAACAGCATCAGGCAGCGTGCCGGGGACGGTTCTCAACCAGTTTTCAATGGACGAATATAAAGATAATTTCAGGATAGCGACAACCACCAGGCGAACGGGCTGGTTTGGCGACAGTTCAAGGAACAATGTTTATGTGCTGGATGAAGACATGGAGATTACAGGTAAACTCGAGGATCTGGCGCCAGGCGAAAGTATCTACTCTGCGCGCTTCATGGGCGAAAGATGCTATCTTGTCACTTTCAGGAAGATTGATCCGTTATTTGTAATAGACCTTTCTGACCCGAAAAATCCAGAGGTCCTGGGCAAACTGAAGATCCCCGGCTACTCGGATTACCTGCACCCTTACGACGAAAACCACCTCATAGGGATCGGTAAGGAAACGGTTGAATCAAAAGTGGGTGATTTCTCATGGTACCAGGGCGTTAAGATCTCGCTGTTTGATGTGAGCGACGTCTCAAAGCCAAAGGAGATTGCAAAATATGAAATCGGCGATAGAGGAACGGACTCGTATGCGCTGAGTGACCATAAAGCATTCTTGTTCAGCAAATCAAAGGACCTGCTTGTTATCCCCATCCTGCTTGCGGAAATCGATGAGGAAAAATACCCGGGGGGAGTCAGCCCAAGCCAGCACGGCGACTATGTCTGGCAGGGGGCTTATGTTTTCAAACTCACGGTCGATGACGGCTTCGAACTGAAAGGCAGGGTAACACATTCGGATGCTTACGAGTTCATCAAGAGCGGCTGGTATTACCATGACTCTCCGACTTCGGTCAAGCGCTCCCTCTACATGGACGATGTGCTCTACACGATCTCGAATAAGAAGGTGAAGATGAACGACCTGGATGACCTGGATGAGATCAATGAGGTTGAACTGCCGTATGAAGGAAATGGAGAATATTATTATGGATAAGAATAAAATGGCTTTACTTTATAGGACACAAAAACAACGCATTTATTTACTTTATAATGTAAAGTGATGATAAATAACTATGAAAATTAATAGAACAACGCTTGAAAACGCTCTCGCGATCCAGAATTCTTGGTGGAAAACAAAACAGGTCAAGAAAGAAAAGCTTGGTGAGTTCCAGCGCGAGATGTTATTGAAAATTTATGAAAAACTTGATGAAAATAATGTTGTCTCCATAATCGGTCCAAGAAGAACCGGGAAAACAGTACTGCTTCACCAGATAATCCAGAAACTTCTTGATGATGGCATTAATGAAAAGCGGATAGTTTATCTGCCACTTGACAACCCGAATGTGCGCGGAGATAACCTCCTTGATGAACTTATGGATTTTATTACAAGTATGGTATATGAGCCAGCAGATGATCTAACAGAACCCGTTTATATATTTCTTGATGAGGCCCATAAGCTTGAAACATGGAGCCAGCAGATAAAATACTGGCATGATCTCGGATTAAAAATAAGTTTTATCATCTCCGGTTCATCTGCTCTGAGGATACTCAAGGGGTCTGGGGAATCATTGCTTGGCAGAATTGATCATAATATACTCCTTCCATTGAGTTTCAGGGAATTCCTGAGTGTTCGCTACGGTTTGAATGTTGAAGCACACGAACTTGATATCGGGAAAATAAAAAAGAATCACTACGACCTTATTCCAAATCAACAGAAGATTAAAATTGCATTAAAGGACTATCTCCATAGAGGAGGATATCCGGCACTTGTTAACACAAGTATAGACAAAACATTTCAGATACTCCTTGAGTACAAGGATCTGTCAATCCAGCGAGATATATTTGAAATAGAGGAGATAAGGAACACAAAAACGCTGAACGAATTAATCTATTTACTCGCAAGTTTGGTTGGAAACCGGCTCAGTTATAACAAACTTGGGAGTGCTATTTTATCGCGGGTTAACACAGTAAAGAGGTATCTTGCGATGCTTGAGGACATATATCTCGTCAAGGAATCATTGGTGTATAAAAAACCATATTCGGCAGTCAGGCAGGAACGAAAGGTGTTTTTTATAGACACCGGAATGGTTAATGCATTGAATATGAACTACGAACTAAAAGATATGCCTGCATTAGTTGAAAATGCAGTGGCATCTATGGTTTATAGAAAAAACCTAAAATCAGAGATAAACCCTCTGCAGCATTACTGGGTTGAAACAAAGGAGGTTGATGTTGTCGCAAATATTAGGGGTAGTGTGATACCAATAGAGGTTAAGTATCGCGAAACGCCGTCAGACATCGGAGGTTTGCTCAGATTTATGGAAAAATTTAATGCCGAGAATGGAATTGTAGTAACAAAGAATTTATTCAAAGAAGACGGCGATATCTTGTATGTTCCAGCATGGTTGTTCATGCTGTGTGTTTGAAAAATAAGAAAGATGGAACCTAGAGTTGGAATCCGGATTGGAATATTGGTTACTGGCGCGGTTTTAATCAGCGGATGCGTTGAAGAAAAACCAGTGGAAAAGCCACCGATAAAATGCGTGATAGAAAATTGCCATGGTCTTAATATCAGTTGCGGCCCCAATGTTCCGGAAGTTTGCACAGAGATCTACATGCTCGGGGACGGATGTCGAGAATATGCAAGTTGCAGGATCATTGACGGAAAGTGTCAATTAACAAAAGAGCCGGAGTTTGATGAATGCAAATCCTGTGTTGAAAAATGCCTAGAGGATTTCAAGGATGATGCCACCGAAGTTTTTCAATGTGAAAGTGAATGCAGGGAAAAATTAAAAGAGGAAGTTGCATAAGTAAATACTATTAAATCTATAACACCTATAACAATTGCAATAAAAAATGGAAACAAAAAATATGTTAAAGCTGGCGATACCGGTTATTTTACTGCTGACAACCGTGCAGGCGTCTGCAGAGACAAAGGTAATCGCGCTATTTGAGCAGGAGTACTATGAACCCGGGAGCGGGGTGGACATCACGTTCATATACTACGATGAAGACGGGTTGAGTGACGGGGTGCTTACAACGGTTATCATCAATGATCCCCGGGGCGAGGTTATGGAAAAAATGCAGTTTAAGCCATCTGGTTTCATGTATACTCACACTTACACGATACCGGAGGGTGAACCCCCTAAATTTGATGAGGTGTGGTTCGGCAGATGGAGCATCGAGGCGTATGCGGAAGATTTTAAATTCAGTGGAAATTTTGAGGTGCGAAGGTCTGTGGGGAAAAGATATTACGAGGGGCTGTACGCCATAGAATACGGATCGAGAGACGACGACCTCCAGAGCATCGTAGTATCCCCAACGAGAAATATCTTTGTTGAGAATGAGGGTTTTGAACTCCCGATAACGATGATCAACGGTACAAAGCCGTATCATGGAGTTGCAATGCTGCGTTTGTACAAATCAGGAAATTTAATTGAGGATGAGATTAAATTCATCGATAAATCAGATAACGGAAAGTGGAATCCTGAATTAAATCTTGAAAAGGGCGTATATCTTGCGGTTGTCGATACCTTCGCAAATGATAAAAGGCAGACCCAGATGAAGGCAATTTCAATTGCTCCCGCGGTTGTTCTTATGCCCTCGAACAGGGTGGACAGGGAGTACCATGTTATCTTTCTTGATCCCGTGACATACTTACCTGTTGAGGGGGCGTTGGTCACGATTCAAACAAAAGATAGTGAGGAAATCCAGCGGGAACTTTTGAATAAAATAAAAGAAGAAGAGAATACTCTCCTGCAGGGTGATATATCAGAACCTGAAATTAATGAGATATCTGAGGAAATCAAGTCATTAAATCAAAAATTAGAGGAAATCAGAAGAAGTGAAGTGCAGACAAAGAAGACAGATGAATTCGGGGACTGTGCGTTCCCGGAAAATACGATCCCACAGGGCACGTTTACAATTAAGTACATGCTGCCGAATGATGACGAGGGCGAGATCCTGGCATACGGTGCAAAAGAATATGAATATAACTGGCTTGACATAACCCTGCAGGTTGATCGACCAATATACGCCCCGGGGCAGGCCGTAAACTTCAGGGGCTACACATGGGGCATATCATCGGAGGTTAAACCGGTGAACACCTCCCTTGTCGTAAAACTGAGGGACCCGGAAGGCTTCATCCTGCTTGAACAGAAACTTCACTCAAATAACCACGGGATATTCAATGGAAGCATCACTCTGCCGATGAACATCGACCCCGGGGACTATACCGTGGAGTGCCGAAAAGAAGAGTACAGTGACTGGCACTACGGCTACGGCTCTCAGAGAATAACGGTTAAGCACTTTGAAAGAGAGCAATTGATCACCGGGATCTTCACGTCAGATAGATCCTATGATCACGGGGACATGGTTTCCGGGAATGTCTCTGTCAGGTACTATTTCGGAAAACCCTCCGCCGGCTCAGAGGTTTTACTGGACGTCTGGTGGGCATCTACATCACCTGGAGGTTATTATGTGCCCTACTACGGCTATGAGGGATACGATGAATACCTGGGCACGAGAATCGGCGCGTACCCGCAATTTGGAGACAATTACTATCCGGAGCATAATCTCGTGAGACTGGAAAGATATAAAATTTTGAATCTGACAACCGATAAAGACGGCATAGCGAGTTTCAATTTCTCTCTGGGGTATCTGAGAGGAACACACATCATAGCATACGCCAACATAACAGACCCCGCCGGAAGGAAGGAGACCATATCAACAAACGTGAGACTTGCGCCCTCTCTAACGGTCGATTTTGATGCAAACTATTCAACCGACGAAATTTTGAATATCAAAGGGAACATAACCGCATTCAAGGAAGATATTATTGAAGAATTAAGCGCGGAAATAGTTGGGTTACTGCCTGCCGGGTATAACAATGAGGAAAAGATAAAGAATATAGGTCTTGAATTGGGAGATGATGGAAAATTTGCTGCAAATACAGAAATACAGAAAAGCACGGCGCTTAAATACACCCATCTCAGGATTAAGATAACCGCGGTTGATAGATATGAAAGAAAGTGGACAGCATACAGGGATGCGGATACGGGAAAATATACTGTCAAATTTGATGTTCGAAGGGACGGGGATTCTGTTGTGGGGGATATTGAGTTTATTGATAACCTGGAGGGTAAGGTTGTGCCGCCAAAGGATTTCTCATGGGGTTTTTCAGGACCCGATGATCGCTCGGCGGTTTATCACAATATAAACTACCGGGATCATAAATTTTCCGGCAGGGATACAATAAAGATCCCGGTAAACCACTATCCTTCAGGTTCTTATAAATTTACGATAAATTCAGGGAATTATAATTTCAGAAAAACCGTTACAAGAGACGTGAATATTGGCAGGGCGCATAATGTTTCCGTTTATGCGGAAAAAGAGGAGATAGAGGCGGGCGAGACCGCAAAATTCAATTATAGATTTGACGGTTTTGACCGGGACGTGTATGTTGTCTTACAGGAATACGACCGCAGCGGGTTGATGGATACACACGTAACCAGGGTCTCTCCGGGTAAGGGATACACTCACTTAATTGAAACAACAGAAGACATGGTGGGCAGTGTCTCACTGACCGCATTCACACTTGCTGAAAACGGCATATGTTACGGGGGCGGAAATCACACGGAAATTAAGGTAAAGGGGTTAAAAACAAGAATCTATTTTGAAAATAGGACATATAAGCCAGGAGAGAAACTGGAGTATAAGATAGAGGTCACTGATAAAGAAGGGAGTGCAGTACAAAATGCGGCTCTTGGTCTGGTAATCGCGGATAAAAGCGTTCTTGATATTAAAGAAATGTATGAGGGCACACCTTTTGTACAAAATTATTGGAGCGTTTATGAATATCCTTTTGTGTATGCATCCTCAAATATAGAAGCATGGAGCCTGGACGGTCTGTGGAGATATGATCTGGGGTTAAGCAAATATAAGCCGATCGTTTATTCATCCATGAGTTGTGTTCCCTGGGGATATGCATACTATTATGGAGGGGGTGGAGGATATGCTGCCCCTCCAATGGGGGTTGCTAAAATGGCGGCTGGAGAGGGCGATACAATGATTTATGATATGGAAGAATCCGCGCTTGCGGCTGGAGGGGCCATCTCGCTAACAGGGGGGGAGGTTGAGGATATTCTTGCGGGGACCCAGACAAGGACATTGTTCCCGGAAACGGCACTCTGGGAACCTTTCGTGGTAACGGATGAGGACGGCGTGTACACAGGGGAGCTGACGCTTCCGGATACATTAACGACATGGAATTTCAGGGTATATGCTTCAACAAAAGACTGCGAGTACGCGGAGAATGAAACCGCATTCGTGACCCGGAAGGACTTCTTTATAGAACCGTATATACCCGCGTACATCACACAGGGCGATAATACCTCGCTCTCTCTTACCGCACACAACTACCTGAATCGTTCCCTGATGACAATCATAGGTATAAAACAGGAGGACTGGTTTGACCTCTATACACCTAACGCGTATGAGTTTGAAATTATGCCCGATGTTCCGTTTGGTTATATGTGGCACCTGAGGGCAAGAGACCCTTTCTATAATAATGTGACTTTTTTTGCGGTCGGGGGTGATGAGAAAGAAAATATGAGTGACGCGGTAACTAGGGATATATGGGTCAGGCCAAACGGCGTTGAGTGGGACGAAAAATTCTCGGGTGAGACAGAAGAGGAGTCCGTAACATACCACCTTTTCATCCCTGATGAAGCATACGATATCTCAATTCGCGGATATGCTAACTTTGGCTCTGAATCCCTTCCAATATACAGGAATTATGCATACCGCCCCTATTCTTCTTATCCTAATACCGAGCAAACGGTGTCGGAGATCATACCGTATGTGCTTCGATATGAGTATATGGAAAAACTGAAAGTTAATTATTGGAACTGTAAACCGTGTATTGAACAGCCCATGATGCGGCTTCTCTTCCTTCGCCACGAAGACGGCGGATGGGGCTGGTGGAAGAAAGGCCCGTCCACGCCCTATATGACCTCTTATGCCCTGCGGGGACTTTATACCGCGAAAAAAACGGTTTATGTGAATGATGCGTATATAAGCGATGCCGTCACATGGTTGGAAAAATCGCAGAACGAGGACGGATCATGGAACGCAACCGACTGGCTTACGGGCAATGATCCCGGCATGACTGCACTGGTTGCGAGAAACATGCAGATCGCAGGTCATGGGGAAAGCGGTGCCGTAAAGAAAGCAATAGATTATTTAAATAAAAAATGGGGCGATGGTGAGATAAAGGATCCGTACACGATTGCTGTTTATGCTTTAATCCTGGAAGATTCCGGAGACGATGAAGACCTTGAAAGCGTCCTTGGTGCACTAAAGGATATGAAGAAGGAGGATGAAGAGCAAGAGTATGTGTACTGGAGCAGGGGATACAGTTTAGGGGGTCCTGATGAAACAACTGCTCTTGCCGCCCTTGCACTGCTTAAAAGTGATGATGAGGAAGATATAAAGATCGCAAAGAAATCACTTAAATGGTTAAGGGAAGACAATCCATGGGAATTTACGACGCCGGTTGATATGATCTCGGCATTGGATGCGCATCTTGCGCTTATTGAGATAGAGCCGCCGGTTATTCCAGACATGAACATAGACCTGTACGTGAACGACAAAAAAGTAGACAGCGTGCACCTTTTTGGTATCCGGGGGGACGCAGATAAGATGAGGCTGACAGATTATCTTCATAAAGGAGAAAACACGATAAAGATAGTCAGAAGCGGGGAAGGTAAGTTGATGTATGATCTGTGGTTCGAGGCTTATCTCGGGGGTAAAATCAAGGGCGAGATTTCACAGCAGCCGGAAATTAACGGCATAATCCCGGTTATGATAAGATTAACGCCCGAAACAGATGCCGCAGTCCCTGCGAGGATAAAAATTGAACTTCCTCGAAGTGAGGGCTATGTGATCGTACCCTCGCCTGGAGTATACATTCCATACTTGAATGAAACACAGGAGTTTATCGTTTATTACGCTCCGACAACATCAGACCCGGGCGGTTTTTCTGCAAACGCCGGATGCGAGTACCAGTTAAGCTATAATAATAAGATAGAAGGCCTGCAGTTTGATACGTTCAATGTGAGCATTGATGCGGCGGGAGGCATGGAAATTACCGATGACATGCTCTTTGTAAAACGCGTTGACATGGAAGGTAACGTTGAAAACGGCTCACTTGTGGAATTATCCGTAACGAATAACGGCAGGGAAAGGGATGTCGAGATCCATGATTTCATACCCCCGGGGCTGAGAGCCGGGGAGTACGGTGATGCGGAATATAAAGACAACAAACTCGTCTGGAAGTTAAGAATACGCCAGGGAGAGGAGGTTATGAAGAGATACATCGTCAAGGGCGGTGCCGGCAGATACGACCTTGGCAGGGGTATTGTAACGGCAGATAAAACGTATGTCCTGTCTAATGCCGCAGAAACAACGCTGTATTCGGATGATATTGTTGTTACAAGGGAATTTTCAGATAATATTATCGCACAGGGGGACTCAACAGAGGTGGATATCGCAGTCACGTCAAAGTCCCGTCACTACTTTACGGTAATTGAAGAGCCCATACCCCCTGGCTTCACGATCGTCAACTACCAAAGCCCGAACGGCACATTAAATGTGATTGTGCAAGGCGATAAAATCGTATGGTTCCTAAACGGTCTCAGCGATAAAAGATTGTCATATACCCTGAAAGCCGACGCTGAGGGAAAAGTCCACGCCCCTCCAACCGTGGTTTATCCAATGTACCAGCCAGAGTACAAAGCATATTCAAGGGAAGAAATATTAAGTGTTGGAAAGATCTCGGCAAGTATTGATTTTTCAGAAATTGAAAATAAATTTAAAATTAATGTTAAAAATAAAGGGGAAAGGATAGATGCCGAGATTACCGTGAGGATATTCCTGGATACCAGGGTAATAAACGATGACGTGATAAAGAAAACGATAGATACGGGGATAACAACATTTGAAGTCTCGCCTTCTGGGGGGTGGGATAGAATAGAGGCATACATTAACGCTAAAAACTATACCATGGGCCCCTTTATTATGGAATCCGAAGCAAAAAGTCAGGAAACGCCAACATCAAGGGATACCGAGGAGGTGCATGATATGGGAATGCCTTATGAACTCTTTATATATATAGTTGGCAGTGTGGCTGTCTTATTACTTGCCGCTGTGTTCGTCATTTTCCTATCCCGGAGGAAAGGTAAGGGAAGCGGAAGATTAATCATTGCCTTTGCTGTGATGTCTGCGGTGCTGTTAGTTGCCGGATACGGAACACTTCAATGCACCTCGACACCGGCCACTGTGCCGGATGCTGCCCAGGATGCTCTGCAGCAGGCGGATATACATGAAAAACCACTGTTTATTTATCCGCAGGTGGGCG
>MCBC01000142.1 GCA_001723855.1 Candidatus Altarchaeales archaeon WOR_SM1_86-2
GGGGGAGATAAACGTCAGTTCCGCACCGAACATCGCCAGGGCGTAAGCCAGGGAATGGGTCGTGCGGCCGTATTTCAAGTCCCCGACCAGGGCGATATTCAGGTCCCTTATATCGGATTTAAACTTCTTGATTGTGTACAGATCAAGCAGGGTCTGGGTGGGATGCTGGTTGCTTCCGTCGCCGGCATTGATGACGGGATGCCCGGCGATTTCAGACGCCAGTCTTGCAGAGCCTGCGTTAGGGTGCCTGATCACGATAACATCACAGTAAGAATCAACTATCTTGATCGTATCCGCCAGGGATTCGCCCTTGACAATCGATGAGTTCTCTTCTGAAAAGTCTATGGTTGATCCCCCAAGCCTGATCATAGCGGATTCAAAACTGAGTTTGGTGCGGGTGCTCGGCTCAAAGAAGACATTAGCAAGGATCCTTCCCTTCAACTTATCGGATCCTTCATTTTCCTGAACCAGTTTATCCATATATTCCGCCCGCGATAAAATCCTGTCTATGTCATCCCTGCTTAGATCCCTTATCGAGATTATATCCTTCCCATTCATTTGTGTTTATTATTTAATTAAAATAAAAATAATTAATTTGAATTAGCTTTCAAGATGATAAAAGCAGTGCTGTTTGATCTGGACGGAACGCTTGTTGACTCGTTTGATGCCATAGTTATTTCATTTAACGGGGCGCTTGAGGCAATGGGCGAGAAACCGAGAAGCAGAAAAGAACTGGTAAAGTGCATAGGTGTCCCTCATGAAGAAACATTGAAAAGACTTTCAAAGGATCCGAAAAAAGTTAAGGTGGGGGTTAAGGCTTTCGGTTCGATCAGGAAAAGGGTAAGTGATAAATACACCCGCGAAATAGAGGGTGTAAGGGATGTGCTGCTGGAATTGAAAAGAAAGAAAATAAAGACCGGTGTTGTCACCACCACTGCCAGAGAAATGACCGAGAGCATTCTGAGAGCAACAAACCTGGATTATCTGATGGATGTTGTTGTTACAAGAGACGACGTCTCAACCCTGAAGCCGTCGCCTGAGCCCGTACTCAGGGCTTTAGAATTATTAAATCTTAAAAGAGAGGGGTGCATAATGGTGGGAGACCACCCAAATGATATAATGGCTGCAAAAAATGCCGGCATAATGGCGGTTGGAATGGTTAATGTTTTCAGCGCTAAGGAATTGAAGGATATTGGAGCTGATTTTGTGGCGGAGAAAATAAAGGATGTGCTGGAGGTTATTTAACAAAATATAATCTGAAAATGTCTAACTATGACCTAATCGTTGTCGGCGCAGGCCCGGCAGGCTCAACGGCGGCAAAATATGCCGCCCTTGGGGGGGCAAAAACCCTGCTTATTGAGAAAAGAAAGGAAGTCGGGGCTCCCGTTCAGTGCGGCGAGTTCCTGCCTTCGCTGGATGAACTCAATGGTTTGATACCTGGTGCTCTGAACTTGGATGATCTGCTTGATGTGAAAGGGAGGTTCATAGCCAGAAAAACAAATAAAGTAATCGTTTTTTCTCCAAAGGGGAAGAAGTATGAGTTTGACTTTAAAGGCACGGTTATCGAGAGAAGGGTTTTTGACAGGTCTCTTGCCGACGACGCTGTATCGTCCGGGGTGGAGTTGATGACTGAAACAAGGTTTAGGGGGTTTTCAGGTTCAAATAAAAGGATAAGCACAAATAAAGGAACTTTTGAAGGGAATGTCATAATTGGTGCGGATGGTCCCGTTTCAGGGGTTGCGAAATCTGCCGGGTTTAATGGAAAAAAGGATCTGGCAAGGTGCGTTCAATATGAAATCGCGGGCGATTTTGAACCGGTGATTGAAATGTATTCCGGGAGTGTAGCGCCAGGGGGGTATGCATGGGTTATTCCAAAGAAGGAAAGCGCTAACGTTGGTCTTGGGGTTCAAAGGAGGTTCTGTAAGGAACCGCTGAAAAATGTGCTCGATAGATTTGTTGAGAAAATCGGAATTGAAGGCGATATCATTTCCTATACCGCGGGCTTGGTGCCGTGCTCGGGTCCGCTGAAAAAGACGGTAAAGGACAACGTTATGCTTGCGGGGGATGCGGCAGGTCATGTTATGGCGTCAAACGGAGGGGGAATCCCGATAGCGATGATCTGCGGCAGGATTGCGGGGGAAGTTGCAGCAGGGCATATAAACTCCGGAACGCCCCTGGATGAGTATGAAAAAAGATGGAGATCGCAGGTTGGGAAGACCCTCAACGATTCTTTGAAAAATAAAAAACTTGCAGACACATTATTTAGATCAGACGCTTTGCTGGAGGCGGCCATGGATAAACTCGGGATGGAGGGTATGGAAAAGGTTGTCAGGTGTAGGCCATTGACCTGATCTTTTATTATGGGACGGGGTGGAAAAGGTAGCCACCGTATTTATGTGCGGGATGGCGTGGAGGAAATGCTGAATTTCCAGAATGTGGGCGGAAAGGCAAAACCATACCAGGTAAAACAATTTATAAAGATCATTGAAAAATATAATTTAGCGGAAGATGAAAAGGAAGATGCATAAATATGCGATAGAAATATTTTACAGCAAAGAAGATGAGGGCTATATCGCGGTAGTTCCTGAACTACTTGGCTGCTCTGCATTTGGAGAGACAGAAGAGGAGGCATTGAATGAGATTAAAATAGAAATGGATTTATGGCTGGAAACCGCGAAAAAAGAAGGGAGAAAAATCCCTGTGCCGCAGGGGAAAGAACTCTTCAATATATTCTACAATAAAAAATTTGCAGAGCAAATTTTTTAGCATTGAGAACTGATACAGTTCTCAATACAAGAACAAACTCCGCGCTGCTTTCCCACAATATGTTGGTTTGTAGAACGCCCTTCAAGTTTTTCTTATATAATTTGAATGGAAATAAAATAAAGAAATAATGAAAAAACCTAAACTTTCAAGTATTATCAAGAAAGGAATTCCAACATTTCTCGTCCCTGCTGGTATCGCAACAGCAATAGTAACTGGTGAAGGGGCAACTGGCATAGAAGCAATTGCTACTATAGAGGTTTCTAAAGAACTATGGAAAACAGGAATCAATTTGATCAGCGGTTATATCGGGGAAAAAGCCAAAGAGCACGAGATAGATAAATTTTTTAGTGAAGAATTAAGCAAAGAACTAGAAAAAAGGTATGGGGATAAATCGCATTACCTCATTGAAATATTTGTGAATTCATCAGATGAACTTATAAAGGATGGAAAGTTTGTTGATGAAGAGAACTTCTGTAAGATTTTTAGAGAAGAGATTAAGAAAACCTATAAAGAAGATATTCCATTAGAGAAATGTATTGAAAAGGACATATATAAACTTGTTACCGATAAATTTAAAATATTGGCCAAAGACCTTGCTAAAAAGGATCCGAAAGCATTTCGGAGGGAGGTTATTGATGAACTTGAAAATATCAGCATAAAGATTGATGAAATTTATGAAATTCTGACAAAAGTAAGGATTCCGACAATAGAAGATAAACTTAACAAATATGAATCTAAAAATGCAGAACTTTTCAAAAGTGCTGGACCCGAATGGATTGATTTTGAAAGGGATTGTGTTGTTAAAAGAGACGAAGTTGACGAAATTATTGAGAAATTTAAAAATCAGAATATGGTCATAATGAAAGGAAACCCCGCCTCTGGAAAAACAGTAATTTCAAGAAGTGTTGGCTACAAATTGGCAAATGAAGGAAAGGATGTTTATGTTCTTGAATTGCCTTGGGATCAGAGAGGCATTGAAGAAATCTTAAAACTGGATGACTTGGCACAAAAATCAGAGGTCTATTTTTTAGTGGATAACGCACATCTCAATTTAACATTTCTCCATAATATTGTTAGTGGTTTGAAAAGTGTGAAAATATTAATCTCAATGAGAGATATAGATGTTAATAGGCAAATAGGTTTAACTTCTGGTAATCTAGTTGCCGATTACTTCAAGGAAGAAAATAGGAAAAAGTATATTTTGAGTGTTGAAAGCATAAATGTTAGTGATGGAATAATAGAGAAATTTGAGGAAATTAATGAAATTGAAATTATAGATGAAATTAAACGGAAATTAAACAACAAAAGTTTATGGATTCTGGCTTGGGAATTGGACACTTATAAAAAACATGAGGACACTTGTAAAGAACACAAGAAAATTGATGAAACCGACTTTTATGATACTGTAGCGAAGCACATAGAAGATATTGGCAGCGAAGTGCCACTTGAATTAAAAGTAAATAAACCAGAGAATGTCCTCTTGCCATTATCTGTATTTTATAAATTTGAAATTCCTGTAAGAAAGAAATTTATAGAACAATTTGCAGACGAAAACGACATTGAAAATATGATTAGATTAAATGAAATTCGTGAGTATAAAACTGAAAAGAGAGTAAAGTATCTAACTTTGCACCATTCTGAAACAGCGGATGTCTTTGTAAAAACATTTCAGAAGTTTGGTGAATTTGGTGATGAGGTAAAAAGGAAAATTGAGAAAAAAACAGGAAAAGATTGGTTTGAAGGATTGTTTCATTGGTATATTCAAGAATCCCCAAAAGAGAGTGTTTGGGTTATTGATCGTATCGGGGGATCAAAATTTATTAGAAATCTTTTGGAAGAAAATTTTGATAAAATTAAGGAAGGTATTGAAGCAGAAGAGGATGTTGAAAAAATCAGTTTGTGTATTTTGAGTATTGCGGATGAAAGTGAAAAATTAGCAGAGAAGTTAATCAAGGTTTTGAATATTAATGGGGGAAAGACCGTAGCGATCTTTTTTGCATCAACATCTGAACGAGAGAAAATTGATGAAGTTGTTAAAAAAATATGCTCCTGGCCGTTACTTGGAGTGAAATATGATGGTCCGACATGTGTTTCGGTACAGATAATAATAGGAGGGGATAATCTTTTACTGGAACATGCGGAAGATGTGATGAACCCGATATCTAATAAAGTGTGGAGATTGTTGAGTGGTGATACAGATGTGCTTTGGCGTGCTCGAATAGATTCCAAACTGGGAGATAAGATACGGATAATCGCTGTTATAACCAGAAGTCACATCTTCAGATCAAATTAGTAGAAAAAAGCATCCAAACTCATAACCCAACTCAACCCAGACAACGCAAAAACCCCCGAAGTCAAAAAATTTATAATCAATTTAAAAAAGCAATACCCGAAAACATAAATTAAAAATGACCTACTCATACTACGACGAAATAAAAGACCTGAAAACCCGTGAAGCGAGATACGAATTTGCAATAACAGATTGTTATGATTACTACGAACAGTTAAGTGGAATCTGTATGTATGCAGAAGAATGTCTTGAATTTCCATTTAAAGCGAAAATAAAGGGTTGCAGCGATACGATATTTGAAATAACAGGGCTTGCATCAAATTGTAATGTTAATACAAGGGTATTGTGTTTTGCAGAGGCGAATGACATTAAAACAAAAGTGCCTCTTTCAGAAATAATCCATGTTAATTCATCAAAGAGAAATAAGATGGTTATTGAAGATTATCAGGAATGGAATAATTATTTTTAAAAAATCAATACCGGAACCAAAAATTTTAATTTGATTTCAAATATCAAAAAAAACAAAAATGAAACCCAATACAAAAAAACAAAAACCCGCGAAAAGAAGAAAAAACCTAAAACAAAGATATTATTTCTTCCTGAATCCATACACTGATGCAGGTTTCACGAAATGCCCGAAATGCGAAACAAAAACAAAGGTCAGGAAATATTGTTTATTGATTCATATTGAGCCCCGCCAATTGGTTTCAATAAATAAAAAATGTAAATACTGCCCTTACTGTGATTTGATAATTGCTAAAAAGCATGAAATTGAGCCGCTTCTCTATGAAATCTGTGAAAAGAATTTCCCTGAAATTCTCGGTAATGAATATCTTATTTTCGGAACCCTTGATAGATGCGATTGGAAAAAAATTCAAGAAGAACCAACGCCCTCGGATTTTGTATTGGAAAAAGCATACATTTTCAAGGATGTTTGGGACTTTGAGCCTGTAACTTATGAATCATATCTTGCAAGGAAAAAAATAAAAACTAAAGAAAAAAATAAAAAGTTACTGACCGCAGGGGATATATACAAAAAACATGAGAATGTTGATGATGCAATAGAGGAGATTGAAGAAGAGGTTTACAGGAGAGTTAATTTATTTGCCCAATGGCTCCATGATAAAAAATTCAGCGAGGAAGAGATCGACATTTACGCAATGAACATTTTATCCAGCCAGTTGGTCGTTACGGTACATGAACCACCATATATGTTTCTTGAGGATGCGGTGGATGATATACATGGAGGCAGGATAGATGCAGGTGAATCTTATGGGTTTCTTTTTAAGTATCATGTGTTTCTGGATGCAATCAAAGAAACGGAAGTTAATGAAAATTACATTAAAGCCCTAAAGCTGTATTTTGTTTTCCTTGTGGAAAATAAATTAATTGAAAGGATACCTGATGTTGCAGAAGAGGTATTTGGAAAGGAGGATGTTTATTTAAGAAGGTTGAAGGAGCATCGTGAATCCGATCCGGGGGATGAAGGATGGATGGATTGGTTCAGGGAATGGTGCGAGGAGGTTTTTACAATTTAATTTTAATTTATCGCTGTAATTTACCACCAAATTACAAAAAATGAACAAATGCAAATGCAAATTCGGAGAAAAAGTTTGCGAGTACAGGGATGGTTACCTGGACACATATAAACATATGAAACCGGAAGACAGACCAAGAAGGTTGTTGCACCAGGAATTTCATAGATTAGAGGAGGAAATGGATGAACTTTGCAGCAGTACATACTATCGTGAATTGACAGAGAAGGAGGAAGAACGGAGAGAATGGTTAGGAAGGTTGCTTTTGTCGGGTTAAGCAAAGACCCCAGAAGTCAAAGAACTCATAATCAATTTAAAAACCCAATATAAGAAAACATAAATTTCAAAAAATCAAAAATGAACAAAAAAGAATTAATCAACCACCTGGAAGACATAGAATGGGAAGATTTTGAAGTGAAAGAAGCTAAAACCGAAGTTCTTAAGAGTGCATGGGAGACGGTGAGTGCTTTTTCCAATACTGCCGGCGGGTGGATTATATTCGGAGTCAAAAAAGAAAGGAAAAACTATCGGGTTATCGGGGTTGATAACCCGGGGAAAATAGAGCAGGATTTTATTACAACGCTCAGGGGAAACAAATTTAACAAAAAAATTACCGTGAAAAGCAAAAAGTACATAATTTCAGGTAAGAGTGTGCGGGGGTTTTATGTGCCTTCCGTATCTGCAAAAGATAAACCGGTTTATTTTAATTCACAGATCAATACTTTTATCAGAACCGGCAGCGGGGACCAGAGAGCAACCATGGAGGAAATTGATGCAATGTACCGCAATTCTTCTTTTGACAAAAAAGATGAAGAGATAACTACCTGCACCATTGATGATCTGGATACTAAAACAATAGAAAGATACAGGACGTACCTGAAAAATATTGATCCAGAGCATAGGTATAACCTATTGTCGACCAGGGAACTACTGGAAAAATTGAGGGTTATTGTTAGCGGGAAGGTTACAATAGGTGGATTATTGGTCTTTGGGAAAGAAGATACAATAAATAATGTTCTTTCGGATTTCAGGATTGATTACTTAGAGATAATGGGAACCTCCTATGATGATGCTCCATCGCGTTATAATTACAGGTTACCCCGGGAAGAGAATATTTATGATTATTATTTCAGTATTTTTGAGCGGTTGTTTAAGAAAATAGAAATCCCCTTCAAATTAAAAGGAGCATTCAGGGATGAAAACCAGCCGCAGGTTGCAGCTATACGAGAAGCGCTGGTGAATTTACTGATGCACGCTGATTATTTCAGCCCGGCTAAACCAAGGATCAGGGTGTTTTTAGACAGGATTGAATTCTTTAACCCCGGCTCACTGCCAAAGGATATCGAGTATATTCTTAAAGAAGATTTCTCAATGCCGAGAAATCCCGTTGTTGCCAGAATATTTAGAATAATTAAACTTTCCGAGACCATTGGCCCGGGTTTTCATAAAATGATTAACGGGTGGGAAACCCACTATAACATCAAACCCGAAATATCCTATGATTTTGATTTTTACAAAATCGTCTTTAGATTCAAGGGTGGCGGAATAAATGGCGGAATAAAACTCCTGGAGTATATATCTAAAAATCCCGGAAAGAGAGTTGTTAATTTTGAAAAAGGATTAAATCTTTCCAGAAGGACGATTGAACGCTGGATTGAAAAACTAAAAAGCCAGGGAAAGATAGAATTTAAAGGTAGTAAGAAAACAGGGGGGTATTACATAAAGGACTGAGAATTAATGGTCCCGGAGATTGAAGAATTTTTGGGATGAATACAAAAAAATGAAATATACTAAGTACGAGGATATAATAAATAGGCACATACATTCGTTGGAGTTTCTGAGAGAAGAATTTTCAGGCATGGATAATCTAACGGATTTAAAGGTGATCATGGGCATCCGTGACTGGGATGACTCCGCATGCGTAAAATTTGGCGGGAAGAAATTGGTTGCGAGCGTTGACGGTCCCTATAAAAAAAGGCTGGTGATGAAGTCCGCTCTGATCCACGCATCTACAGATGTTGTTGTCAAGGGCGCTGTGCCTTTATTTGCCCTGGATACATTGATCGGGGGCAGAGAGGATATAGAAGAGATGGCTGCCTCTTTAAGAGTTCAATCTGAGGCGATGAAAATCCCGATTTTAGGGGGGAATACTATGTTTGAGGAAAACGCAAAACCCAGGGCAAATCTGGCCGTGATTGGAGAATTAATGCTTGACGAGCCGATAAGGGACTGCGGGGCAAAGAAAGGGGACAAATTGATGTTGATCGGGGAGCCGATATGGGGCGACCAGGAAGAGAGGATCGAGAAAGCGAAGAGGTTATTTTTTACATGGTTTGAAATTCTAAGCGCCGGGGTTAAAGTGAACGCCTCAAAGGACGTGACAAAAGGCGGGTTGATCTCAACCATCTATGAAATTTCCGAGAAAAGCGGCGCGGAGTTTGAAATTCGGTCCATAGACGCTAAAGTGCATCTTACCCGAAACCTGGATAACTTTTTGATCTCATTGGATGCAAAAGAATGCGAAAGGGTTTTAGATATATGTAAACGAAATGATTGTCATGTTTCCGTCTTAAATTAATCTTGTCTTTTTATTTTTAATTTTTAAATTATATTTTGATAACACTTTTTTTAAAAAGTTTTTAACAATAAAAATCAAAAAATGGAGTATGTATATGGAGCAATGTTATTGCATTCAGCAGGACAGGAAATAAACGAGGCAAATTTGAAGAAGGTGATGACTGCATCCGGGATTAAACCCGATGCATCAAGGATAAAGGCGTTGATTGCATCTCTCGAGGATGTGGATATTGACGAGGCCATAAGCACCGCCGCCCCGATTGCCACGGCAGCACCCCCGGCAGGGGCACCCCAGGCAGCCGAGGCAGCACCGGGAGAGGAAGAAAAAGCCGAGGGGAAGGAGGAGAAGAAAAAGGAAGAAGAAAAAGGTGAAGAAGAGGCCGCTGCCGGATTAGCGGGTTTATTCGGCTAAGAAAAACAGGATAAAAATGCTTGAGGACAGATATGATGAGGCGGTTAAAATAGTTTTTGAAGTTATCGAAAAAAACGCCGGCGGGGTAGGAGGGGTGGTCCCGCAGAAAACGGTTGTTGAAGAAGTGGGGAAAACAGGGATAATCAGCGAGGCTGCGGTTTATAGATACATATCCGAAATGGAAGAGGAGGGGTTTATCGAGAAACAAAAAACAAATAGCGGGAATAATCTGGTCTTAAAATCCCTATACAAACCCGCCTCTGGTTTATGATTTGATTTTTATATGTATTAGAAAGTATATACTTTCTAATAATACATCAAAATTTTTGCGAAGCAAAAATTTTTCTTGTATTCAATTTGGCTGCGGGAATTTTCTGCTCAGGCGCGTGTCACATTTCCCTCGGGAATTTTAAGTTAGCTAGAATTCTTCCGAGATCGTAGCATCCTCCCCAAATTCATCTACAATATCCTTAGTTCTTTGAGCGGCAAGTTTTAACTCGCTGAGGTCTTTTGCCCCTGTTATGATCATCCTTCCCGATCTGAATATAAGCATCACTGTTCTCGGATCCCTGAGTCTGAGAATAAGTCCCGGGAACTGCTCTGGTTCATACTCTGTATTTTCGCATTCCATAGCCATGAAATCAAGATTTACGCTGTGTCCTATATCTGACGACGCCACAATATTCTGGACCTCAACATCAGGGGGCTCCTTGATAACCATCCCCACCTCCTCAAACTTCTTTATCAATCTCTCTTTTGCGAGATCAATGGCTGCGGGGGACTTTGCCCCGGTGCAAATAATCTTTCCTGAACTAAAGATAAGCATTGCTACCCTGAGAATATTATCCCGATCCTCCTTAGCCTTCAATTTTTCCTTCTTACTCATCCTGCTTAGTTCCTTCTTTGAGTATTCTCTTGGCGGGGTTCTTGACTTGCCGTTTGCATCTTTTGCTCTGTCCACCACCCTGTACACAACCCCTGGGAAAGAGCGGGGGTTGTACTCTATTTCCAGTCTTTCTCCACCGGTTGCATCTTGAACATACCTTTTTGGAGCCGTATCCGATAGGTATCTCAGATTGATTTTCTTCAATTTAATTTCAACCCCTTCAGGGACTTCAATATTTCCTTCTCGTAATTTCTCCAGGGTTCTCTCTGCCGCAACTTCTATGCCCCCGGCAAATCTGCCCCCTTTAAGGATTATCAACCCGTCTTTATGGATATACGCGGTAACATCCAGGATATTTCTGGCATCCTTGATGCGTTTTTTATTCCTTAAACTAATCTTGCCGGCAGTCTTTTTTACCTCCTCCATTATCGCTTGCATGAGATATTTGGGGGGTTTTCTCGGCTTGCCGTTTGCATCAATCTCGAGATCATAGATGAGGTATTTAACTTTTTTATCCTCGTACTCAAACCCCTCGATTCCAGCAACTTTTTCCAGATCTATTTGCTTATTCAACTCCACATACGGGTGAACGGTTATTGCCGAGACTATATTTTCAATTTCTATGTCCGTTATTTCTACATCCATTTTGAGGTTTACTATTTTTTGATAAAAAATTAGAATATTTTATTTTTTCTCCAATGTCTTCCCGATTTTGGGCTCCCTCTGACCTTTTTGTTCGTTCGTAGCCTCACCCAGTATGGGGCTCCCTTTTTTGTCTTGTTCTCCTTTACCAGTATATCCTTTATCTTTTTCGTTCTAATACTTGACATTGATTCTTTTTTACAATTATATAAAAATAAAAATAAAAGACATGTTTTGTCCGAGGTGTGGGAAAGAGAGCGGTGGTTTGTGTACTGATTGTTATTTGGAATTGCATCCCGTGAAGGTTAATGAATTTAAGGTCACTGCCTGTTCATGCGGTCGTTACCTGCATAAAAGAAACTGGGTCAGAATGGAGGAGATGATTGATGACTTAGTCGGGAGAAATCTCCTGATCCCGGATGAAATAACTCTGCAGGGGGTTGAGATCAGGCATTATATCGGTGAAGGCAGAGTTAACCTTGAGATCGAGATTGTTGCGAGATATAAGGAAAAAGTGATTGAGATGAAATTAAAACCGGAGGTGAGGGTAGAAAAACAGCAATGCATCGTATGCAGCAGACAGGCGAGTGGTTATTATGAGGCGATATTGCAGGTCAGGGTTGAAAATCACGAGGGGGTATTGGATAACCTAAATCCTGATTTTATTTCTAAGGTAGAGCGGGTGAGAGGGGGCGCGGACATCTATCTCACATCATTCAGATACGCAAAACAACTCGGTAGAGAATTTATGAACAAAGGTTTTTCTGTAAAGGAAACCAGGAAACAGGCTGGGATGAGGAGCGGTAAAAGCATATACAGGACTTACCTGTCGGTGAAAAACAACCTTCAGAAAGGTTGATCATCAGATGTGGAAGACACTGCGTGTCTTACACGTGTCAGACATTTATGTCTGCCACATGCCATCTTCGCTTCGCTCGATGACACGATTAAAATCCACTCAACTTTATCTGCTTTTCTACCTTATCCAACTCTTCAAGGTTCAATGTCATGCCGTCTTTTGCCGCAATTGTCCTAACCCCTGATTCATCTTCGATATACCTCGCTTCATTATCTGGATTAGAGTTCAGCATCTGTACCCCGAAGTGGTTGATTATCGCAAGTTCCGGCTTTGCTTGCTTTACAATTTTCAACGCCTTATCTGTATTTAAATGCGTCTCAATCCCCCTTCCCTTCGGAAAAATAACATTGAGAATCAAAATCTTTGAATCCATGTAGTTCCTTACCAGTTCTTTTGAATAATCGGTATCTGACGCGTAACAAACCACCCCCTCTTTGGTAAAGAATTTAAAGCCGAGCGCATTTTCATGTTTGCATGTGGGCAATGCCTCCACTCTAATATCTTCAATTTTGAATTTTTCATTGGGCTTCGGTGTAATAACCTCCACGGCGCTTTTATGGTACCCTGAAATGTAAGCAAGGGTTTGAGGGGTTGTTACCAGCGCGCCCCTTTTCTTCTTCATCCCCCCGGTCATTGCCTCTATCATAACTTCCGCATCATTATAATGGTCGAGATGATTATGCGACACCAATACGGCATCCAGTTTATTTATCTCCCTGTGAAACTGTAACGCCCTGATCAGTGCGCCTGGCCCCGGGTCAAGAACGATTTTCGCACCAAAATCCAGCCAGATCCCGCCGGAGTATCTTCTCTGGGATAAGATAATATACCTTCCCCCGCCGGTTCCAAGGAAAGTTATGGAATTCATTCTATTATTTTTTGAGATATAAGGTTAAAAGAGCATATAATCAAAAACGCTTCCAGAGGAGTTTTTTATTTCCATGCGGTCTACAAGTGCCTTATATTTCCCCCCCCCCAGGCCGTCGACAATAATTGCAGCACCCTGTGCGGCGTTACTCGCTTCAGCATAGCCTTTTAATTCCCTGATGTCCATTTTAATCCTCTTCTCTAACTCTTTTCTAACCTCTGGAACCTCCTTACTTTTTGATAAAAGAACGGTTTTTGCATCCATACAGGATGCTGAAGAATAAATGTCCTTTACGATGCCTTCAATAAAATAATCCAACGCCAGTTTTTTGTCTTTAATGTAAGAAAATCCCCCCTTAAATAAATTTTCTTTTTCAACATCGTATAAGTATGCCGCCTCGCCATCCAGCCCTCCGGATGACCTGAAACCGGATGACGCTAAAGTCCCACCGATCCCATCAACAATCTTCCCGCACTCAACCGCGATAAATGCGTTGAACGCAGATCCTATTTCGGCAAGTATAAAAGAAGCATCTTCACGATCGTCAAAAGTTGAGATTCCCGCGGCAGCACTGCAGACTTTATCCGGTGTCCCCATATCGATCTTATTTATTTTTCTGTGAACCGGAACGGTGGGGAGGTGCTTAACCCCCGGTAAAACCACCGCAGGGATTTCATTCTCAACCATCAATCCCAGAACTTTGGTCACACCCAGGTTTGCTCCTTTTTTTTTGATAAAACTTTTTTTAAAAGTTTTCTTCAAGGTTATCTGAAAAAAATCGCCATCGTTCAAATCCCCGATTCTTTTAAGCGGCAGGCCATAACCGGACGGGGCATTAACCAGATCCGGATTAAATTCCTTGATTAAATTTATCACCAACCCCGGCTCTTTCTTTACCTTTCCCGTCGGAACGGTTTCATCCAGAATTAAATTCCCGTCCTCCAGGCATACAAAATCCCATGTTCTCGTCCCGGGGTCTATTCCGATTGCTCTCATCTTTTTATTGTATTATAAAGTATATGATTTTCCCTACTCGTGACTCTGCTCCATGTAAATATTGTTGCGCAAGGCATTGGGGGGGTTTACCCCCCATTCATTCTGATGATCAACCTTTCAGAAGGTTGTTTTTATTAATTCACTATGCCCGAAATGAACTATTAAATCCAGATCAAGCATCTCACCTTGAACGTTTTTCGTATCACAGGCTCCATATGTTGGGTCTGTAAATATAACCGCCTTTGCTTTGGTTTTTTCTTCAATAATTTCAGCTATCCTGACCGCGTGCTTCTTTAAACCCTCCGGGAACTGGAGCCCCACCAGTCTTGCGTTATTCTCCTTAATTTCCTTAAGGATTTTCTCTATCTCAAAGTCGTATTCGTTCATTCTTTATTGTAAATACAAACGGTATGATCTTTTTCTATTTTCGAAGGGCATAAGAGGGGTGAAATATGCAAAACGCCCTGTGTTTTGTATGTGTAAGACACGACGTGTCTTAAACACCCCCATCATTCACTATGATGATGTGTGGCAAACCCTTGGTTTGACAGCACAAACAGTTTTGGCTCCCAATATTGCAAAGCAATCTTGCGGACGTTCAAGACCTTAGGTCTTGTGTGTCAACCTTTCAGAAGGTTGGAATGGGACCGTCGAGATTTGAACTCGAGTTACCAGCTTTTCGTCTCATTATCCGAGGGTAACCCTCTCATCAACGAAATGGGATGAAACCCCGAGCTGGAAGGATGACCAAACTACCCCACGGTCCCTTATTTTATTTTAAATATTAATACAACAATAAATAAGGGGGTGTTTTCTTAGATGAAGCTGATTAAATATTGTATATTGTTTATCGGGTTAATTGCGGTTTTCGCCACAGGCGGGTATATTGATTATATTATCCCGCCATACAAGATAGATGAAGATTACCGGTTTGAAGACGGGCATACAATTACGACCGGCGACGGGTGGACATTTCAAATAAACGAATTGAAGAAATATAATGTCAGCGGGAAAGTCGTGGGGATCAGATATTACCGGGAAAACCATGTACCGTTTGCGCCGGTGGATTTTTGCATAGGCAGGGGCAAAGTTGTTGAACCGCCGCATGATAAGTGGATAGATTTTTCAATGGGTTATAGATGCTGCGGCTATAGGTATGATTACAGGATCGCATTGAACGAGGAATATCTTTTCACGCAAATATCAAATAACCACCTTATTCCTTCAGATAAAAACACATACGATCAATTGATGGATGTGAATGAGGGGGATGTTATTGAGGTAAGGGGAACCCTTGTAAGCGTCGGCGGTAAAAAGAAGGACGGAACGACTTTGCGTCCGTGGACATCAAGCACGTCCGAGAGTGACAGGGATTTTTTTGGATGGGGGAGATGCGAGATTATTCTGGTGGAGGATATAGAGGTATTTGAAAAAGCGCCGCAAAAATTAAATTTAACGGATATATTTGTAATGGGGCTTGCAGCAATTTTCATTATTTTTAACATTTATTTATTCCTTATTTGGAAAAATAAGTAAAATTCATATGCATAATAATGAAGGGTTCATATGTACTGCTCATAGAACTCCCGGGCGACTCCGAAATTCAAATTGGCGGGTTGGGGAAGATAAAATTCAGGAAAGGGTTTTATGCGTATGTCGGCTCGGCGCTGAACGGGCTGGAGAAAAGAATAGAGAGGCATTTTAGAGCGGAAAAGAAATTTCACTGGCATATCGATTATTTATTAAGCAGCGGAGAGATAAAGGATGTGATCTATGCTGAAACCGCTGAAAAAAAGGAATGTTGTATCGCGGAGATTCTTGCGAAAAATCTGGAGGTGACAAGAAAATTCGGATCAAGTGACTGCAACTGCATTGGACATTTATTCTTTTCAGAAGATTTCAGTAACCTGAAGGGTAAAGTAATTGACAGTTTCAAAGACAACGGATCAGGCTTTGGAAATGAAGATGTCCTCAAACATTCTTCTCTGCTTGATTCTTAACTTTTGATCATTTGCTAAATGCAGCAAACAAATAAAAATTCTCACTGGAACAATGCCCGTTTCGCGATTAACCAATTCAGAAAACCTGATTGCTCCCATGTCTTGCTCATACAAAATTTTCATAATCCTCTTATAGACGTCATCAATCAATCTCTTTATATCCGGGTTGTCCGGGATGATTACCGGCTGGGGCTCATCCCTTGCTTTCATCCTCTTTTTGACCCTTTTATCGCCAAGCACCTCGCGAATGGCGGCGATTAATTCAACTGCCGTAATTTTTCGCTTTGGGACCCTCCTGGGCATTATGAACTCTTCATCCATAATGCCCATCTCATCTGTGCCCTCAAAACCAATTCCCTGGATCTCGTCCCCAAAAGACTCTTCAAAATCCTCATGCTCAAGATCCATGTATTCATCGAATTCATCCGCCCCATTGTAAGGCTCTTCTCCTTCAAGTTCTGTAAAGCGAAGCGAGTAACTTTTCATTCTCAACAAAACCGAACTTACCAAAAGAACAGTTGCGGGAACCCTGAAATCCATTCTCTGCATCTGTTCAACCCTATATCCACATCCCACGGATCCATCTGGCTCATCACCTCGTAGAGCACGTCTCTCCACGAGAGTGTTTCAACCAAGCGGTCTATTTCCATTTATTCTCGTTATTTATTATTAGATAAGAAATATGATTAAAAATTGAACAAAGAAGAAATTAAAGATAAACTTGCCGGGATAGAAGAAAAGGATAGGGGGATTAATTCATTCATAGTATTGGATAATGAAGGGGCAGCAAGAGAGGGTATTTCAAAGGAAGGTAAACTAAAAAATCTCACTGTCGGCATAAAATCAAACATCAATGTTTCCGGGCTTTTGACCTCTGCAGCATCAAAAACCCTGGAGAACTACATTGCCCCTTATGATGCCACTGTTATAAGAAGAATAAAAAAAGAGGGCGGGTTGATCCTGGGAATGACGAATATGGATGAATTCGCTTGCGGAAGTTCCGGGGAAACCTCCTACTATGGTGCAACGGGCAACCCTGAAGCAAAAGGCTACATTCCCGGGGGCTCATCTTCGGGAAGTGCCGCTTCCGTTGCCGCAGGGTTTGTTGACTGTGCCTTGGGATCGGATACCGGGGGCTCGATAAGAAACCCGTGTTCGCACTGCGGGGCAGTGGGCTTTAAACCGACTTATGGCGTGGTTTCAAGATACGGGCTCATTGATCTGGCGATGTCTCTGGACCAGATCGGGCCGATAGCAAGAGATGTTGAAACCGCCGCTTTGCTGCTTGAAGTAATCGCCGGCAGTGATCCGGGGGATTCTACTTCACTAAACCTTGATAAGAAATTCTATAATTTTTTTGGTAATTTAAAGGAAAGAAAGGATTTAAAAATAGGATACGCTCGCGAGTTCGATGAATTGATCGCCGATAAGGGGATCAAGAGGGTTATTCGCAACGCTCTGGATAAATTTTCTTCTTCGGGGGCGGAAATTATTTCCGTGGAACTCCCGAATTTAAGGATTGCCGTGCCGACTTATTACCTTAACAACTATGTCGAATTTTTCTCCGCGACCCGAAAATACGACGGCAGAAGGTACGGGCATAAGATAGAGGACGTTTGCGGGGAGGAGGTGTTGAGAAGAATTTTGTTGGGGAGTTACATCTCGCAGAAGGAATTTGCCGGGAAATACTACAGGAAGGCATTGATGGCAAGGAGCGTTATACGAAAGGAACTGGAAAATGCTCTCTCCGGAGTTGATGTTCTGGTGGGCCCCACAACCCCTAAGCTGCCTCATAAAATCGGTGCAAAAGAAGCCCTTGACCCGAGGGTGATGTACGCCTATGATGTTTTCACCGCTATTGCAAACCTTGCCGGCACGCCGGCGGGAGTTGTGCCGGCAGGGAAGGTAAACGGGATTCCTGTCGGCTTGCAGGTTATGGGCAGGGTCTTAGAGGACCAGAAAGTCCTGGATGCTATGCGGGGGTTTGAGAATGGATAGTGCTCCAATTCTAATTCGTCTTTTATTTTTTTAAAAATCTAAGAGTGAATAATAAGAACAACTAAATATGGGCTAAAATGGATAAAACTACATGGTTACTACTCCTAACAGCACTTCTGGTTATTATTGGATTAATCACTTCATGGTCCGATGTAATTAGTTTAGGTTCTTATTTTAAAAATCTCATAATTTCGATCTTGACCGCACAACTCCCACTATGGATATGGGGCATCGTATGGATTATCACAGGAATCACAAATTAATGCCAACTTTGGTTATTCCATCTCATTAATACGCTTTTGATGTATCTCTTCATGGTGACATCTATCCTAATTTTATTCAATATTTCCATTGCGTGAGCTTTAAACTTATATCCTTTGTTAAGTCTAATAGTCCATACATTGTCATCACTAACCGTTATCTCTGCACCGTGTTCAATCAACTGACCCTTAACTGTACTAAGAGATTCTCTCTTCCACTCCTCTGACAGATAGTTTTTTTAAAAATACCAAAACAATTGTACGCAAGCGTAAC
>MCBC01000143.1 GCA_001723855.1 Candidatus Altarchaeales archaeon WOR_SM1_86-2
AGGGTGCTGGCAGTTATTATGCTGATTCCCCTGCTTGTCACATTATACTATAATCCCTCCATACTCCCGATGATGTCGTTTATTGTGCCGTCCGCGTTATTCTTTACGCTGAGCGCGTTCTTCAGATCCGTGTACTGGAAAAGCAGGGGGGATAGGGAGAGCGAGGTAACAACCCTGAAGCATGCGATGATGACCGTAGCATTCGCGTGGCTCATTGTAGCATTGATAGGGTCGCTGCCGTTCAGCATTACAGGAACTCTAAATCCGCTGGACAGCTTCTTTGAATCCATGTCGGGATGGACAACAGCAGGCATGACGATGATCCAGGACATCGAAAACCTTAACAATGAACACAAGGATGTTCTATTCTATAGAAGTTTGATGGAATGGGTCGGTGGGGTGGGAATTATTGTTCTATTTCTGGTCATTTTAATGCGCCCCGGATCAGAGGCTCAGCGTCTTTATTCCTCTGAAGCCAGACTGACAAGGATAAAGCCAAGGATGAAATCCACTGCGATAGAGATATGGAAGATTTATGCCCTCTATACCCTGATGTGCGCGGTGCTTTTATCTATCGCCGTTTGATGCCATAAACCATTCCCTTACCACCCTCTCCACGGGAGGATTTTCAACACACGATGAAAGCATAGCATATTATGACTCACACCCGAACGGTCTTTTGATCAAGGTAATACTGATGTTCTTTATGATCGTGGGAGCGATCTCTTTTATGATGCATTTCAAGGTTTTCCAGGGGAATCATAAAGAATTGTTCAGAAACCCGGAATTCAGAGCGATGCTGGTTATTATCTTCATAGTGGGCGTGATTATTACAGCGGGTTTGTATTTCAGCGGTTACAATAAGAGCGGTGAGAATACAGCTCATGCCATAATAAACCCGCTGTTCCAGGTTGTTGCTTTGCTAACCCCTACAGGGTACACGACCATGGATATTTCGGGTCTCGGGGACCTTCCAAAGACGGCTCTGCTGTTAATAATGTTTGTGGGCGGCTGCTACGGTTCCACGACAGGGGGTATAAAATTGCTCCGCCTCATCATCATAGTTAAGGCTATATGGCATTCCATAAAGAAAGTCACGCTGCCCGAGACCGCAGTTATAAGCCTTAAACTTGACGGGAAGGTGCTGGAGAACAAGGTTGTGGTATCCGCGATGGTTCTGGTTATACTTTACATAATACTGGCGGTTGCGGGCGCAACCGCATTTATGGCCATGGGCATAGGCGATAATCCTTACGATTCACTCTCCCTGTCAATAAGCTCACTTAGTAATGTCGGACCCACGTTCCTAAGCGAAGAGGAATGGTTTTCAATGCCGGATGACGCTAAATTACTCATAATATTCTTGATCTGGGCAGGCAGGATTGAAATATTCCCGGTGGTCATACTGCTGACTCATATCACAAAAAGGAAGGATAAGCGTTAGTTATGCTCCAAGCCAACCCCGTAGATTTCGCCCCCGCGGTCTGCAATCGATGTAACAACAATGTTCAACGCCTGCTCTACCGCTCTCTTATCGTTGCCCGTGACCTCGATAAACAAATCCTTTGTATCCCCTGTTACCCTCGTCAATTCGCCGTTTATTATGGGGGGGAATGACAGGACCCTTTCTTCGGCATCAAGTATTACCGGGCAGCGGTCAAAACCCTCAAGTACATGAGCGAACTCAACTCCCTTGGGATGCTTTCTCAGAATCTCCGTCAGGTTTAATTCCTCGCTCATGTCAAGGGGCACGAAACTTATATCCTCGGGTCTAGCGGCAAGATACTTAAACGGCGGTTTTATGCCGCTGTTGTTCATATCATGCACCCCTATTGCCACCTTCTTCCTGTTTCTGCCGTGCGTAACATGCAGTTTTTCCTGCAGATCCATCAGCGACACCAGTGAACCTTCATCAAATTTCACGCCTTTAATGATCCCGCAGGCAATGTAAGGTCGGACGTCTTCTACTGAACCGTCCACGAAAAGCACGGCACCGGAGTCGTGGATTTTGTATTCAACAAGTCCTGTTTCAATATCCAGAAACCCTTTCAACGCTCTTGCAAATCCCTCCACGCTGAGCATATCAGGGCGGTTTGGAAACACCTCCACCACAATCTTTTCCTCTGAGATGGATTCCATATCCACCCCCAGCATGGGAATTTTATCCCTTAATTCATCGATCGTGTATCCCCCCCCAAGCAGATTAAAATAAATAGAATGGGCATAAAGCATAAAGAGCGAATAGGAACGGATGAGGCCGGGAAGGGGGATTATTTTGGCCATCTGGTGGCGGCAGGTGTCTATACGGATGAGGAAGGCGAGAATTTTCTTACGTCGGCGGGGGTCAGGGATTCAAAGAGCCTGAGTGATAGTGGTGTGCTGAGGTTGGATGATGCGATCAGAAAATACCATGCATCTAATAAAGAACATTTAAGATTCAGTATCATCTCGATTTCACCGAAAAAATATAATGAATTATATGAAAAAATAGGGAATCTAAACAGACTGCTGGCATGGGCACACGCAAGGGCGATCGAAAACTTGCTCAAGGGAGGGGAATGTGAGCAGGTTATAGCGGACCAGTTCGGGGATGAGAAATTTCTTGAGCGGTCGCTTATGGAGCGGGGAAGAAAAGTAAAACTAAAGCAGATGCCGAGGGCAGAGGAGGATATCGCGGTGGCGTCGGCATCCATACTTGCCAGGGCAGAATTTCTAAGAACCCTGGAAAGGCTGTCCGAAAAATATAAAACGGAAATTCCTAAGGGCTCAACCCATGTAATCGAAACAGGGAAGAAACTGGTAGCGATGTACGGGGAGGAAGTTCTCGATGACGCTGCGAAGAAACACTTTAAGATCACAGGGAAGATCACAGTGGTAAAGCAAAAAAGATAATTCCTCAAAGGCATGGAAGAATGTTCTTGAAGGGGAATTGTTTTTTGGTTCTTTATTTCTTATTTCTTAAAAAAATAATAAAATAAATCAAAATGTCACAAACAATATCGGAGAAAATCTTAAGCGAGAAATCACGGAAAGCCGTCACAGCGGGGGAGATCGTGGAAGCAGAGGTGGATTATGTTATGGTGAATGACGTTACGGGGCTTCCGGCATTCGAGGTTTTTGAGCAGTTTGCGGAATATACTTCACCGATCAGGGAAAAGGTTATTTTAATTCCGGACCACTATGTGCCCAACAAGGATGTTGCGTCTGCCCAGCAGGCGAAAGCGATGCGGGAGTTCGTAAAAAAATATTCCCTGCCGCATTATTATGAGATCGGAAAAGGAGGAGTCTGTCATCAACTGATGATCGATGAGGGTTTTGTCGCCCCCGGAAGGCTGATCGTTGGGGCGGATTCGCATACATGCAGTTACGGTGCCCTGGGGGCGTTCTCTACAGGAATAGGATCAACTGAGGCGGCGTCGGTTATGGCCCTGGGCAGGTTGTGGTTCAAGGTTCCAGAAACCCAGAAATTTATAGTGGAGGGGGAACTGCCGAAATACTCGATGGGCAAGGATGTGATACTGCACATTATTGGCGACATAGGAGTTGACGGCGCCCTTTACAAGGTGATGGAGTTCTACGGCTCGGCGATCGAAACCCTGGATCTGGCGGACCGCATAACCATATCAAACATGGCAATCGAAGCAGGAGCAAAAGCGGGAATAATCCCCCCGGACGAGAAGGTTTTTGATTATTTGGAGGGGAGAGTGATGGGGGAATATAAGCCGGTCTATTCCGATAATGATGCGCAGTATTGTGAAATTTTTGAATACGATGCGGAAGAGATCGTGCCGATGGTGGCGAAGCCGTTTTTGCCAAGCAATACGGCGCCCGCTTCAGAGTTAAGTGTAGACATCGATCAGGCGTATCTCGGCTCATGCACCAACGGAAGAATCGAGGATTTAAGAATCGCGGCAGGAATTCTAAAAGGAAAAAAAGTAAATGAGAATACAAGGATGGTTGTTGTGCCCGCAACCACAAGAATCTTCGAGCAGGCAATGGAGGAAGGTTTGATAAAAATTTTTATCGATGCCGGGGCGTACGTGTCAGGCCCAACCTGCGGGGCATGCCTGGGGGGCTACATGGGTGTTCTGGCAGAAGGCGAGAAATGCGTTTCTTCAACCAACAGAAATTTTGTAGGTAGGATGGGGCACAAGGATTCGGAAGTTTATTTAGCCTCCCCCGCGGTTGTCGCGGCATCCGCCATAACGGGGAGGATCACGGACCCGAATGAATTATAAAAAACAACGCCAGCACCAGCACCTCTGTGATCTCATTTACGGCTCCATAAGTATCCCCGGTCATTCCCCCGATTTTTGATGAGATATATGTTGAGATCAACAGCATAAAGATAAATGTGTAGAGTATGAGAACTAAACCCCCAACTCTTAATAAACCTACTGCAAAAATAAGCATTATGGCGCTTGAGATCAGCGCCTCGTTTTTTCCAACAAATTTGGTAAAAGATGCGGTTCCTTTTTCTCTTTGATAGGGGTAGAAAGGCATTGCGCAAACCATTGACCATCTTCCCAGGGCAGGCATCAGAACCAGGATTAACGGGAATATTTCTTTTCCGGTCAACTCAAGAAGAAGAGTGAATTTAAGCAAAAGCAAAGAAACAACTGCAATAACGCCAAAACTCCCGATCCTTGTGTCCTTCATTATCTTCAGTGCCTCATCCTTGTTTGCCCCCCCGAATAATCCGTCCACGGTGTCCATAAACCCGTCCAGGTGAAATCCTCTCGTGACCCATATCAGCGACGCTATAACGACCGCGCTCATAACGGTGGCGGGGAAAACTTTTGAAAAAAATATGTAAATGCCTGCAAGAAAACAGCCGACTATGATCCCTACTGCCGGGAAATACGGGGTTGATTCCGCAAGTGTTTTTTCACCCGGCTTTAGGTCCTTTGATACGGGTATGTTTGTTAGAAACTGCAGTGCTGTGATAAAATTTTTCATTGAGTTCATTTTATGTTCCTGATTTTCCTAATTTTTTAACTTCAACGGGTACCCCCGCGAACATCACGTAGAATTCGTCGGAGCCTTCCGCCGTCAGCTGGTTTACTTTTCCGAGAATATCCCTGTAACTTCGTGCAAGTTCATTCCCTGGAACGACGCCGTGCCCGACCTCATTGGATACTAGTATTATTACATTATCCGAATCCTTCATAGACGAGGTTAGTTCCCGCATTTTATTTATTATTATGTTTTCCGCATTTTTCGGCTTATTTAATTCAAGCAGTAAATTCGAAACAAGAATGGTGAGGCATTCGATAACGACAACGGAGTTTTTAATTTTCTTTAACTCCCCGATGATTTTATCAATATTTCCAAGTTCAATGGTCCTCCAGTATTTCGGCCGCATCCTCCTGTGCCGTTTAATTCTTTCCGTCATCTCCGGATCATCACCTGCCGGGAATGTCGCGATATAAACAACTTCTTTGTTGAAACTTTTCGCTAATTTTTCGGCATATTTACTTTTCCCGCTTCTTGTGCCCCCTAAAATGAATAGCATTTTTCCTTTGCGCATTTTTCACATGATTTAACGCATTTCCCGGGATTTAAGATTGCAACGCCCGGGGTATAATTTATTAAAGAAACCACGGTTGTTTCTTCAAAAAAATCAACTACATTAATGCACCCATTATCCTGCCTTAACCTGAACTGGTCCTCTAAACTTAAATTCAATGCTTTCCCGAGAATGACCCTGTTTGATCCCCCATGGGACACCACCAAAACCGTTTCGTTTGAGGGATTTAAATGTTTTTTCAGGATCAAATCCATGGCTCTTAAAACCCTCTCATTCAACTGCAGCAGCCCCTCACCGCCCGGGAAACGGAAACCGGAGGGGTTACGTAGATATTCCTGTGCTTTTTCTTTGTCCTTCAATAGAACTTCATCGAAGGTCAGCCCCTCCCAACCGCCAAAGTCCGCTTCATTCAATCCCTGCACCACATCAACCTCCAGGCGGTGCGGGCGGGAGATTATATCAGCGGTTTCGTAAGCCCTCTTTAAGCCGCTGCAATAAATCTTCTTTATGTCTGCCTTTTCAAGATGCTCTGCAAGTGATTCGGCGTGTTTTCTTCCGGCGTCATTTAACGGGACATCCACGCTTCCAGAATACCTTTTTTCATTACTTAGTTCTGTTTCACAGTGCCTCACCAATATTACTCTGATCATTGTCCTGCAATTTACAAATAATGTATTAAATAGAAAGCAAAATTAAAGATGTATTAAATAAAATAAATATCATTATTGACCTGTCCATGATCCCCAAAGCCGTTTTTATATGTTCTGGTTTTAATTTTTCTTTTTCATCACCAATCCTGTAAAAGCCGGGTTTTTCCAGAGAAACCCCCAGGTACCCGGCGGCGGCTGCCATCGGGAACCCGGAGTTCGGGCTTTGCGTTTTCCGATGATCCCTTGCTGCAATCTTTATGGAATCCAAATTTAAAAAGAAGACCGGGCTCAGCCGGGCGGGGATATAATTGAATGCATCGTCCAGGCGAGCGGAAAACCATCCAAGATCAGCAAATCTTTCGTCCCTGTATCCGATCATGGAGTCGAGGGTGCTTATAATACGAAAACCAACCGCAACAGAAACTGCTGCTGGAATTGAATTTACAAGGAGATATGCAACCGTAAAGTAAAAAACAGGGGACATCACCCCGTCAACCATATTCTCGGAAATTGATTCTATGGTCGCCGAGACGATCTGCTTTTCATTTAATTTTTCCGCATCCCTGCTTACAAGCATTGAAACAGATGCTCTTGCCCCCCCTATATCCCTGCTTTGCAATTCCTTTAATACGGCATTTGCATGCTCCCCCATGCCCCTTATAGAAAATGTAAATTTCAGGATAACCGCGGAGACCAGCATAAATATAATCACCTGGTAACCTAAAATCAAATTTAAAAATTCAAAAATAATAAAGGAACACGCGATCATTAATATCAATGTAAACGCCGCGCCGTAAATTTTTTTAAATAGTTTGTTTTTGTTTTTCAAGATAAAATCATTTTCAAATAACATTTCAATTACTTTTCCAAGCCATGCAACGGGATGAAACCTGTTTTTCGGCTCTCCAAAGACCAAATCAATTACCACCGCCAGAATTAATATATAGATTATTTCAAACATTTTAGTCGGATTTCAAGCAGTTTTTTGCGATCAATTTCTTCAATTTTCAAGATTTCATCCAGGACTTTTTGTGCGACCTCCGGCTTGTGAATCCATGTGCAGTTTTTACACCCCCACACCTCTTTCCCACCCTCTGTTTTTATCAATTCCCCGCCTGTTGAGGTATCCCCGCAGGGATAAAACGGGCAGAAACAGAATGTGCAGTCCATTTCATCTAAATCGTGGCAGGGATAGTATTCGCATTCTTTATCCGGGCCGGTTAATTTTCCTTTTTCCAGTACCTTTTGAATATGTCTCGAGGTCATATTATCTCCTTTATAGCATTTATGAGTTTTTCATTATCTTCCCTTGTCCTAACACAAATCCGGACATAATTTTCATTCAAACCCCTGAAATTCGAGCAGTCCCTTATAAGGATGCCCCTCTCAAGAAGTTTCATTTTCATCTCATGCGATCTTAAGCCCGTGTCTTTTATATTAATCAAAAAGAAGTTTGCATCGGAAGGATAAATACGTATTCCGGGGATAACAGACAATTTTTTAAATAAATTTTGTTTCTCTCCCCCCATCAAATCCTTTGAATCTCTTATATACTCTTCATCCTTTAAACTTTCAATTGCCGCAATCTGTGCCAGGCTGTTAACATTCCATACGAGTTTTAAGTCAGACAATCTTTTAATTAAATTTTTATTCCCAATACCATATCCAACTCTAAGTCCCGCTAACCCAAAAAACTTTGTCATTGAACGCAGAATGAATAGATTTTTGTATTTTTCAACCTCTTCTGCTAATGAATTTTGTTTCGAGAATTCAATGAATGCTTCGTCAAGAAAAATGTGAGTTTGCGGATTTTCTTTTACAATTTTTTGCACATCTTCCTTTGAAATTAACTTGCCTGTTGGATTATTTGGCGAGCATAAAAAAATGATTCTTGTGTTGTTGTTAACTTTATTAAGAATTTCATCAACACCAATTTTGAAATTATCATAGGGGTTTAACCCCACATATTCTATTTTTCCGCCGAATAATTTTGCGTTTGCCCCATATTCAGAAAATGACGGGACCGTGATTAAAACTCCATCCCCCCTATTAAGGAAAACTTCACAGAACAATCTTATGATTTCGGCAGAACCGTTTCCAGCGATTATGTTTTCTGGATTTATATTATTATACCTCGCAAGTTCCTTTCGCAGTTCCGTGCAGTCGGAGTCGGGATACTGTGAAATTTTATTCAAATTATTTGTTACTGCCTGCAGTGTTTTTTTTGAAACTCCATAAGGATTTAGATTGGATGCAAAATCCATTACATTTTTGTATTTGCGGGCGTCATCGCCGTGGGTGGTCATTTTTATTTTAATTTTCATCTATAAGCCTTGTATGTGTATGGGTCTATATTCTCTCTGATATATCTCCGGACAGCGTCATTCATTCTCTTCTCCGCATCGTCGCGGTTTATCTCGGCTGAGTATTCCGTCGGCCATATACCCTCTGCCCTACCGAACACCTCCCGGGCTTTGTTAAATGCCTGCGTCAATTTCTCGGAAAAGTTTTCGTAATTCTTGATAACCTCCTCGTAGTTTTTTGTCAGTACAACCATCAACGCCGCCTCTATAAGCAATATATACTCCGTGCACATCCTTGGATTTTCTTTCAAGTTCCTTAACCACCTATTGATGTCTCCGACCTTAATATCTTTAAAAATATCCAGATGTTCGCCCAGCACCGGTTCAATGATCCGGACACCTTCCACGGGATCTGCGATCTCTTTTTTCCCGGTGATGCAGGAGAATATGCAGCAGCAGTTATCCTGGCTTGTATTATTCAGTATAAAGTGGCTCTGAACGCCAAAAACTTTAAAAAATTGGTGCTGGTTCTGGTGCAAAACCTCAATGTCCCTTGCGATTTTTCTGACCCTTTCAACATCTTTTGCGCGCACTGCCGAGTTATAGGAGCGCAACTTTCCCACCAGCCCGTCCTGGCACACATGCAGCCCGTATAATGCGGTGCGATACAACTCTAAATAACCTAACATGTATTCGTCTCCCCCCGGTTCTGGTGTTTTATTTTTCATAATTATAATTTAAAATTTAAAATATAATTCAAACATTCCTCTGTGCTTTTCACAACAACCGCATTTTCCTTTAATTTATTATAAATTTCTGTTCCTTCCCCCACGGTAAAATCCCTCTCCTCGATTGGATCTCTCTCTATGATCATGACAGGACATTCTGCTTTTAAACAAGCATTTAAATTTTTCAAATTTCCTTTACCAAAGGGTATATTTTCAATAATGACAAGATCTGAATTTTTTATGTATTCCATGTTTTTCTCATAACTTCCGGGGGTTATCGGCGAAAACGGTGCCTCACTTACTATTTCAATTCCAATGGACTTTGCTGTTTCATAATCGGTATCCAGCACATTGAGAACGCCTGCTGTAACGTAATAGCCGTGATCAAAAAGAGCATGCATAACCCCTGATGCCGCTCCACCACCGCCAATTACATGAATCTTTTTATCAATTTTATCAATTCCCTTAACATCCCTTTTTGCATCGTGCGGGATGATATAAATTGAATTAGTTAGCGGATGGCGGTTGATGGATGTCTCTATCCCGAATACTTCTTTTATATTCTCCTTTGTCAAGACGGCTTCTGGCTTTCCCGCACTTACGATTTTACCTTTGTTAAGCATCAGCAATGAATTGCAGTATTTTGCAGCCAGATTCAGATCATGAAGGATGGAAATAATTGTAATCCCCTGTGCACTCAATCCCTTGACAATATCAAGAATTGCAATCTGATGACTTATGTCAAGATGTGTGGTTGGCTCGTCAAGAAGCATCACTTCCGGCTCCTGGGCAAGAGCTCTTGCGATGATAACTTTCTGCTTCTCGCCGCCCGAAAGTTCTGTAATCAATTTGTCTTTAAATCTCCATGTTTCTGTTAGTCGCATTGCATTTTCAACGATTTTGAAGTCATTTTCGCCCTCTTTCTGAAATCTCCCGAGATGCGGGGTTCTCCCCATGAGAACAACCTCAAACGCAGTGAAGGGATATGCTTTAGATTCCTGCGAAACAACCCCGATGGTTTTTGCAATTTCCTTATTGCCAAGGGAATTTATTTCTTTCTCATTGATAAAAATTGTTCCGGCAGAAGGTGTTAAAATTTTGCTGATTATTTTCAGGAGCGTGGTTTTTCCTGAGCCGTTGGGGCCGATTATCCCAAGAAACTCCCCACCCTCTACCTTGAATGTTATCCCATCCAGTACATTCGATTCATATCCAAACGATATGTTGTTGATTGATAGTTTCATTGTGGGTTTTGAATTTCAAATTTCATTACTTCATCTAAAAAAGCATGTCTATTGGAATATCTTTCCTTCAATTCTTCAACAATGCCCTGGAACTCTTTGTCAAAGCCCTTTATGCTTTTCATTTTTTCCAGGTAATGCACGATACTCTGATAATGGCGCCTTCCCGTTTTGCTGTCTGCAAACGGAACAATTAATTCCTTGTATGCATTGAAATACTCTTCTGAAAACCTGTTTGCAAGTTCTTCATGATACCTGCTCAATTCACCGATACTCTTTTCTTCAAGAACATCTTTCAATGCACTATCAAACATTTTTTCGCGCAGGTAAATTTCTATTACCCTGTTCCTATCTGAAAGAGAACTTATGATTTCAGAGAACAGGTCACCCCATTCTTTTTCAGAGCAAATACCTTTTAATTTTTCATAATATTCCCAGTTGTTCTGCCAGAAACTTCCCTGAAGGAAAAGTTGTTTTAAATTTTCCTTGTATTTGTCAGGAGAAGTGTTCTCATGGAATTTATTTAAAAATTTCTTGAGATCGCCGGTTAAATGATCCTTAAACAAGGAAACTCCCTCTTCAGCAACATTTACCGCCCTATCAGTTTTCCCGTCTTTTTCCAATCGTCTGGCATACAAAAGGCAAATCTCATAATCCCTGCGATAATATTTCTCCCCCAGTTCATAAAATGCTCTATCCTCATCAAGATTGTCTAAAATATAAAATTGTATTAAAATTAACTCTTTTGCATTATAATATCCGCTCCGTTCTTTTTCAGAATCCTGCAGGTCATCGGGAAGATACTGCTCAAGCATTTTTTTCCAGTATCTTAAATCCTGGGGTGCAGTGCAGATTTGTTTTAGTGCCGACTCATAATTGTCCCGGAAGTAATCAGGGTCATTTTCAATATATCTGTCAAACAAATATTTGATATATTTTTTCTTGTCTTCATGTTCAAGATTCATCAGGTTTACGCACTTTGCAAAATTCTCCAGTGCATCGTCAAATTCTATACCATAGTATCCATCGGAGTCATCAACATTATCCATATTTTCTGCGATTGCTTCAGATAGTGCCTGATAGACCTTTACTGCATCAAGAAAATTATTTGCCTGTACGTAACGCTCCGCAAGATCCTGTATGTGGGAAAAATTAACATCTCTGCCGTATTCTATGTACCCATGCCTATCTCCAAGCTCTCTATACAAAAAGTCAATCTCTTTTTTATAGTCATGTATGCTCTTTCCTTCATCCTCACCTCTCCCTGAGAAATAAATTGAGAATTTGTTCCTTAAATCAGGATCGTTTCCAAATTCATAGATCAAGAATTCTTTCAACTCATCCAGTGTAACTTTATCTAATATACTGTAGATTTTCTTTTCAATTTTTTCTTTTTTGTCTTTAACTTCATCGGTTTTTTCAGACAGCAGAAGCAGGACTGCTATGATGTGCTTACAGTAGCCGCCCCAGTCATAAGGGCAGGTGCAGTCAGCATCAAAGTCCTCTTTGTCGGTTCTTATTGTAACCATGTACTCGTAAGTTCCTGAGACGGTTGCAGTGACTTTGTTACCGAATTGCTCTACATCTTCAACTCTATGTTCATTGAAGTAATCCAGGGCGCGTTCAAATGAACTTTCTGTGCATAAATTGCGTATTTTTTCAATTGTTGGTTTCATTTTTTCAGGTTCTTATTTAAATTTTTATCTGCAGGATGCCATTCCATTGGTGCGGGTTTGAATTTCCACTCATTTTTAAATGCATACGCCCACTCCAACGCAGTTTTAAAATCCCACTCCTCTTTCTGCAATTTCCTGCAATCCTTCCTGTCCAGCGTGCCATAAACGAAGTATTCATTTCCTGCAATTTCCGGGAAATTTTCCCTGCAGATGTCATGGAGAAGTGACTCAAGTTCATGCTTTTTCACAATTATCAACTCACAGTAAGGGCAAAACCTGCAGGTCTTGTCCAGTGAAATTAACCGATAGGGTTCAATGTGGATCAGCAGCCAGTACTTCCTGATCTTCGTCTTTGTCTCACATTTCGGGCATTTTGTAAAAGCCGCATCAATGAATGGATTCAGGAGGAAATAATATCTTTGCTTTAGTTTCTTTCTTGTTTTTGCGGTTTTTTGTTTGTTTGGTGATTTCATTTTGGTTTTAAAAATAATTATTCCATTCCTGATAATCCTCAATAATCATCTTATTCCTCTCCGACGGATTAACCGGAATTATTTCAGAAAGAGGCACCTTTGTTTTAATGTCATTCGCTTCTGCAAAACACAGGACTCTTATGTTAACATCGCAGTTTGACGCAAGCCCTGTTATTTCAAATAGTGCATCTCTGCAGTCCTTTATTTTCGCCTTGAACGGGAATTTGAGGTATTCTTCAGCGTACATGCAGATAGCGGTTAACTGTTCCTCCTGGCCGTAGCAATCTATTGTTGCTGATTCGTATCTTTCTTTGCGGGTTTTCAGGTTTTTTAGTTCGTCGTAGGGGTCGGTCATTTTTTAGATTTTCATTTATTTAACGCTCAGCCACATCCACAAAGGAACATACCTTACTGTCTTCCTTTTCATCACCCTATATCCTCATCAACCATAATTATTTTTCCTTGAGCGCCAAAACTTTCTTTACTTCCCGTTCAAAATCGGACTCTATTGGTTGTATTTTATTATATGCTTCGTACTCAGCCAAAGCTTTTTTATCTGCATGTTCCTTGGATATTGCTCCTTTCCCATCCAGTATCTTGTATTCGTTAAAACTCAAAAACCGGTTCACACTCTCTGCAAAATCCGCCATGGTAAAAGTCTGCCTGTTTTCAATAAGATTCTCAATATAGTCAAAAAACCCGGATATTGTGCGTTCTAGTCTTTTGATTTCATTTTCAGTTAGATAATTTTTTGCGATAACAACATCCGATGGCAGAATTCTGCCTCTCGGTGAATTTTTCCATGTGGCAAGACCCATGAACGGTTCTTTTCTATCTGCTTTGGCATTAATGATTTCTGCCGCGGTTTGCCCTGTAATTGCAAAATGAAATCTATTTTGTACTGCTGCAAAAAAATCTTTGGTTATTTGAGACTTCGGATCATAGTCAATACTGCACTCGGCGAAAATATCTGTAATTTGCAGGTAAATTCGTCTCTCGCTGGCTCTGATTGAACGAACTCTTTCAAGCAATTCTTTGAAATAATCTTTTCCAAAAACCCTCTTGCCTTGTTTGAGCCGTTCATCATCAAGCACAAAACCCTTGATAATGTATTCTTTCAACACCTGTGTTGCCCATATACGAAACTGTGTGGCTCGCATGGAATTTACACGATAACCAACAGCAATAATAGCATCAAGGTTGTAAAACTCAACGGTGCGGGTAATCTCCCTTTTTCCTTCTTTTTGAACTATTAAGAATTCCTTAACAGTTGAAGATTTATCAAGCTCCGCTTCATCAAATATGTTCTTAAGGTGCATACTCACATTCGGTACTGTTACCTCAAACAGTTCCGCCATCATTTTTTGCGAGAGCCAAAGCGTTTCGTCTTGTAAAAACACCTCCATCTTCACATTACCGTCAGGTGTTGTGTAGAGAATTATCTGCTTTTCATTTGATTTTATGCTGTTTTGTTTCATAATTTATTTTTAAATTTGAAATTAAATTAAAATTTTTGGTTCTGGCATATGCTTTCAAAAATAATTGTTCCACTCCCGGTAATCTTCAATGATCATCTTGTTCCTCTCTGACGGATCAACCGGGATTATTTCCAAAAGAGGAACCTTTGTTTTAATGTCATTTGCCTCTGCAAAACACAGGACTCTTGTGTTAATGTCGCAGTTTGATGCAAGTCCTGTTATTTCAAATATCGTATTCCCACAGTCCTTTATTTTCGCTTTAAATGGAAATTCAAGGCATTCTTCTGCATACATGCAGATCGCAGTTAACAGTTCATACTCATCAGGGCAATCTATTATTGCAAATTCGTATCTTTCTTCACGGGTTTTCAGGTCTTTTAGTTCGTCGTAGTAGGGGTCAGTCATTTTTTAGATTTTTGGTTCTGGTATTGGTTTTTTAAATTGATTATAAATTCTTTGACCTCGGGTGTTTTTGCTTTTTCCGGGTCAAGTTGGGTTGTGAGTTTGGATGCGAGTTCGTAGCTACCGTAACGATGAATCGCTACAACAAACAACTTAATTTTCTCGGCATCTTTTTCTTTCTCTATTTTCTTTCTTAATTTTTCAGCATTCATGCTTCTGACTAATTTTTCAGCAACTTCATCACTGCCAAAACCAATCTTCCAGAGAAAACCCCCGATTTTTCCTATATCCTCTTCAGCATCTATTTTATCCTTTAATTTTTCAGGGTCCAAACTATTACTTAATTTCTTTGCAACTTCGCCATCTCCCTCAAAAATCGCACCAATACACATCCCTATCGTTTTTATATCCTCTTCAGCATCTATTTTAACTTTTAATTTCCCAATGTCCATATTTCTGACCAAGTTCTCAACAAACCACCCGCCGCCATAAAAAATCCCTCCTGCATACCCTTCGCATGCATAAGCAATCTCTTCAACACACCATGCGATTTCTTTTATATCCTCCTCAGCATCTATTTTATCCCTTAATTTCTCCATATCCAGATTATTGACTAACTTTTCAGCAAGTTTCATGTCTCTATCGGCAACCCGCCCAATACTCATAGTGATCTTCCCAACATTTTCTTCATTATCTATGTCTTCTTTTAATTTTTTTATATCCTGATTATCACTCTTTGTTTCCATTTTGAAATTTTTTGTGGTTACTTTTATCCCCGGTATTGTTCTTTCAAAAATAATTATTCCACTCCCTGTAATCTTCAATAATCATCTTATTCCTCTCTGACGGATTAACCGGGATTATCTCCGAAAGAGGCACTTTTGTTTTAATGTTATTTGCCTCTGCAAAACACAAGACCCTTGTGTTAACATTGCAGTTTGACGCAAGCCCTGTTATTTCAAATATTGTATCTCCGCAGTCCTTTATTTTCGCTTTAAATGGGAACTCAAGGCAATCTTCTGCATACATGCAGATAGCGGTTAACTCTTCCTCCTCGTTGTAGCAATCTATTGTTGCTTCTTCGTATCTTTCTTCACGGGTTTTCAGGTCTTTTATTTCGTCGTAGTAGGGGTCGGTCATTTTTTAAATTTTTGGTTTTAGTGTTGGTTTTTAAATTGATTATGAACTCTTTGGCGTAAATGTTTCTACAAGAACATATCCTCGCTCTTCCATTAACCTGTCCAGACGGCGGCAAAGCATCGCATCTAATATCTGGTTTATTGACTTTTTCTTTTTTGAATTTTCTTCTTTATCCTCCATCTCCTGAAGTGTCAAATAAACTTCAACATAAAGGTCGTCAGGGTAATCTATTTTTAATAAACTAAGTAACTTTACCGCAGTCCACCTGACATTGCCGTTGTCATCTCCTATTCTTTTTAATAACATAGAAGAGGTCTTATCGGTCTGTTTTCTACATACCTCCGAAATCACCATCTCTTTCAAGCCGCGCAGTGCTGCATATCTAATATGCCAATCCTTATCGCCGCATAAGATTAGAAGTTTCCCAAACAATGTTTCCAATGCTCTTGTTGCTTTATTACCTTCTCGTCTATTCCATTTCTCATCAACATAATGCTCCCATAGAGCATATATCTTTTTAATACCTTCATTTATATTTTTTGTGTTTTTGCTCTTCAAATTTTCAATGATTTCCGCTACATTTTCTTTACTTTCCATTTTCAGTTATTAATTATTATTTAAATATCAAACCACTATTCATGGTTTCTCCAAATAATTCATTATAGATAACACATACAATAATCCTATAATTAGGAATTAATGCCTGCTGCAATCAGTAATTTTTTTATATATATTTTCTAATTCAGTCGCTACAATCATTTTCCCAAGAAGTATTGTCGGCGGATGTTTTGCATCTATCTTTTTTAATAAAAAATAGCACAATAAAGCATGACCGATTTTATTTTGAGATAAATAATACTGCCCAATAAGTGAATAAAAAGCACGAACTTCACTAATATGGTAAATCTTTGATTTTCGCGGAATGCATGTATAAATTTCTAATTTATTATCAAATGCCTCAAGGATTTTATCGCATAAATTATTTTGTAAGTAATAATCGCCAAGAGCAGATTTGCCAAATAAATAATCCGGGAATTTATCTCTTGTTTTTATAATCATCTGATATGGCTTCTCTTTGTCTCCTAAGTAAGCATATATGGATGTAATGTAATTATAAATTGCAGGTACATTGGAATAACTTTTCTGTAACTTCAATAAAGTTTTTAAATGCCTTTCTTTTGTATCATTATCTGCATGGTTAATCTCATGGCCAATTTTGTTTAGTTTGTCCTTTATATTTTGCGGCAATTTTGCAAAGCTTTCTTCTTCAAGCGGCTCGTCAGTAATAAAGAATTCTTTACTTAATGGTATAGTTGCTCTTTTTCTTTTCAAATTTTCCATTACTTCTTTATGCGTAATTCTTTTAAGATGCTTTTCATAGTCAATTTTACCGGTTATCACATCGTGAATCAGGTCATAAGTGTTAAAGTATTTCATCTTTAATGTTAATTGAAGTAAAATCAAACAACGATATTGATAATAATATTCAAAATTAATAAAATAAAATCATGATTTGTGTGATGTTTTTTTAGTGTAAAGTATGGGATTTTTATCCGCACCCGCAATTTTCAATGGGTTGAAAACCCATTATTTTTCGCCAACATTTTTTAAAAGGTTGTGATTAAACTTTTTCTAAAAATTTACTGGCGAAATTTACATTTTTTACGGGTTTTTAGGTTTTTTAGTTCGTTGTAGTAAGAGGGGGTCATTTTTTAAATTTTTTGGTTTGAGTATTGGGTTTTTAAATTGATTATGAATTCTTTGACTTCATGGGTTTTTGCTTTCTCCGGATCAAATTGATTTACGATTTTTAATTTGAATTTTTCACTTATCTGACCAATCATCCAAATACACTCAACGATTTTTCTAACATTTTCTTCCGCTTCTATTTTCTTCTTTAATTTTTTGACACTTAGACTCTCAACTAACTCTCTTGCAACTTTTTTACTTCCTAAATTAATCCCCCGAATACATAAATAGATCTTTCCAATATTCTTTTCTGCGTCTATTTTATTCTTCACAACAGGAATTAAATTTTTCCCATCCTTTTCACTTCCCAAACAAATCCCTTGAATACACCCACCGATTTCTATAATATCCTCTTCTGCTTCTATTTTCTGTTTTAATTTTTCGAAATTTAGATGACTCTCAACTAACTCTCTTGCAATTTTTTTACTTGCCTCAGCAAACCCACAAATGCACGAACGTATTTTTCCGACCTCCTCTTCTGCGTCTATTTTATTCCCTAATCCTTTTAAATTCAAATCCTTGACTAATTTTTCGAGTCATCGTCAGATGTGTAGCAGCCCCTCAAATTTTGGTTTAATTTTCACTGCATGAATGTTCTAACAACAAATCTATAAGCATTTCCCAACTTTCAAATGTTCTAAAAGCACCTCGCTGCCTTTCAAATTTTCTTATTTTCTCAACAAGATGTTCTGGCAAATATTTAATCTCTCTTTTCCCGTCATCAGTAAATATATTCAAAATCTCAGTTTCGTTATTCCTTACCGCCTTTTTAAGAAATGGGTAAGCATCGCCATATCTATCTACGAAATCATCTAGTGCACTTTTTGCCGCCTTCTTATCTTTACTTTCATAAATATCCCTGAACTCCTCTTTGACATCATATATCTCCTTGAATTTTTGATCTATTTTCATTCATGACATATGTCGTGTACCCTCCTCGCGCTTTTGTTCTTTTAAATCATTATTGCGTCATTTATTAATAAATAACTCCGGGTTATATTTTTCTGCTAATCTTTCATATTCCTGTGCAAGCCTTT
>MCBC01000144.1 GCA_001723855.1 Candidatus Altarchaeales archaeon WOR_SM1_86-2
CTCTCAAAGGGAAAAGGAGTTATATTACTGCTGTCCCATTTTGGCTCCTTCCTTCTACCACTTCCTTTTCTTGGATATAGAGGATACAAGATTAATCAGATTACCGGAAAACAGGCACATACCTCTTTGATTGCGGAGAGGATATGGACATGGAGAAGAAGAGAGGCTGAGAAACTCCCTGTAAAGTTTTTACAGGCAGATAAGTTTTTGAGACCTGTTTATAAGGCACTGAAGGACAACGAGGTAGTAGCTATTGCATTTGATGGAAGGGATGGTTCGATATTCAGGAGAGTGAAAATTTTGAATAGGGTAGCCTTAATCTCCCCTGGTCCATTTGATCTTGCTATTAAGACAGGTGCTACAATTGTCCCAACGTTTATTGCGAGGCAAGCGGATAACACACACAGACTCATGTTGGCTAAACCAATCGAAACCCAAAAAACATCTCCATTCGAGGAAAAAGTCTCCGATATTTTGGCAGCATATTCCCACCACTTTGCCGATTATCTACTAAGATATCCATCGCATTCCGGTGTAATGCTTTATATTATGAAAAAAAATAGCCTAAAAGCTAAAACAGCACCATTTTTTATAGAAGGATCGAAAGAGAAAGAAAATTGAGAGTAACGTTTATTACACCAACACCACCAGATGTGGCAGCATTTGGTGTAAGGGCGATATCCGCTTATCTTAAAAGGGAGGGAAAGAAAGTAAGAAATATTTTCCTTCCCGGTGGAGTTAAAAAGCGTAAGTATCATAAAGCATATGTCTACCAATATGAGAGGCATATTATAGAGCAGGCTATTGAATTATGTAAAGGCTCAGACCTAATAGGCATATCGTTTATGACTAATTACTATGACAGAGCCGTGCAGCTTACAGAAGAAATAAAGAAACGGATAGACTGCCCAGTTTTATGGGGTGGGATACATGCAACGGTTACGCCTGAGGAATCTCTTAAACATGCTGATATGATATGCATCGGTGAAGGTGAAGAAACACTTTCAGAGCTCATCTGCAAGATGGAGAGAGGTGAAGATTATCATGATACAAAGAATTTGTGGCTTAGAGAAAACGGGAATATCATAAAGAATCCTTTACGTCCGCTTATTCAAGATCTTGATTCTCTTCCATATTTTGATTTTGGCATGGACGAGCACTATATTTATGACCACCTAAAAAATTCCATTGCCCCAATGACCAAGGAGCTTTTAAAAAGATGCTTTCCACTTGAACCCAATTTGGAGGGGACATTTAATGATTCATATAAAAGAACTCTATCTTATAAGACGATGACAACTAGAGGTTGCCCTCATCATTGTACCTTTTGTGTAGAGAGCACTCTTGCAGAAATGTATTCCGGTCAACGTTACCTTAGGTGGAGAAGCGTACAGAACGTAATTGGGGAATTGACTTATATTAAAGAGCATTTGCCGTTTGTGGAGAGTATTTTTCTCTTTGACGATACGTTTACCGTAAGGCCATTCTCAGAAATTGCACAATTTTCAAAAACTTATAAAGAGAAGATTGGGCTGCCATTTCATATTCAGGCAAGTCCTCTTACACTAACGAAAGAGAAGCTAGAGGCACTGGTGGATGGTGGTCTTGTTTTTGTGGAGATGGGAATCCAGTCAGTAAGCAATAATGGCATGAATATCTATAAAAGAAAGGTTTCGAAGGATAACCTTTTAAAGAAGGCACACTTATTGAATGAATATTCATATAGGATATACCCTCCCTGTTATCATCTAATCCTAGACAATCCATGGGAAACAACAAATGATGTACTTGAAACATTAGAATTTGTGCTCAAGCTTCCCCGTCCATTTTGGCTTAAAAGATCTTCTCTCGTATGTTTTCCTGGGACAGAATTGTATCAGAGGGCAAGATCAGAAGGCGTAATAAAGACTGAGGAAGATGTAAGGCGTGAAATTTATAATAAGCATCTTCATTTTCCGAAGGGGGCGTATATTAATTTCTTGACCTACCTTGCGGGATTTTCTTACTTCCCTCGCTGGATACTCAGGCTATTAAAAAAAAGTAGCGTTGTTGATATATTTGATAGAGAGGTCTTGTCTAAGGTATTCACCCTGATGTATCGAGCTACCGAATTTACTATTATTTTGTCCAAAGGTTTACGGGCACTGTTTACAGGAGATTTTAGGCGTATTTATAAATTTGTGAAAAGATGGTATACTTAAAAAAGTAATTTGGGCTTTTTAAATGACATAGAAATAGAAAGTAGAGAAACTCCCCACTCTCCAAAATGGATGCACTTTAAAACAGCCATTTCATTATCTTTATTTTCCCATCTAAGATCACTTCAATAGCCATCACAACTTTATTCCCCATAGAGAAGAATTTGAGAAGGATAATCTCTTCTTGAAGAAGCAAATGAAGATAACCCTGATATCACCATATCCGGACATAACAGCCTTTGGTCTAAGGACGATATCTGCCTATCTAAAAATGTACGGCCATAAAACCCAGATGATATTTCTGCCTGATCCTTATAGCGATGATCTAATTGATGGTGTACAAAGATATAAAGACCATGTCCTCAATGAACTCATCCCCTTGTGTAAGGAGTCGGATTTAATTGGAATTACATTAATGACCAACTTCTTTGACGGTGCGATTCAGATTACTAGAAAGCTCAAGAGCACTAGTAATATTCCTATAATCTGGGGCGGGGTCCATCCCACGGTTCGGCCGGAAGAATCCTTGGAATATGCTGATATGGTCTGTATCGGCGATGGGGAAGAGGCCATTTTGGAGCTTTCGAATAAGATAGAAAGCGGCGAGAACTATTCAGATACCAAAAATGTCTGGATTAAATCTGATGGGGAGATAATCAGAAATGTTTTACGACCCCTTACCAAGAATTTAGATATATTACCTGCTCCTGATTATACGCTTGATGACCATCACATTTTGCTTGATGGGCATATCAGATCCCTGACGCCTGAGAGGATGAAATTTTTTCTAGAAAGAGGTACTGTATCAGCATATTTAAATAAGATAGGCTATCAGACTATGACGGGCAGAGGGTGTCCGCATAAATGTGCCTACTGCATTAATGACACCATTAAAAACCTTTACCACGGGCAGGGTTATTTACGATGGAGATCCACAGTTCATGTCATAGAGGAGCTTTTATGGGTTAAGGAGAAAATGCCTTATATTGGATATATATGGATCTCAGATGATGCCTTTTTTGGACGTCCTCTCAAGGGCATAAAAGAGTTCTGCAGCGAGTATAAGAAATATATACAGCTTCCCTTCAGTGTTCTCGCAAGCCCTCTCACAGTTACTGGAGAAAAGATGGAATTGCTCATTGATGCGGGTCTTGTGTATGTGCAGATGGGAATAGAAACCGGTAGCAGTAAGATCCAGGAGCTTTTTAATAGAAAAACTATGTCTAACGAAAAGATGATGAGCGCAATTAAAATAATAAATAAATATAAGGCCACTATGGCCCCACCAAGCTATGATTTTATTCTGGATGTTCCCTATGAAACAGATGATGATAAAATAGAAAGCCTGAGATTCATCTCTCATATCCCTAAGCCGTATCATCTCCAGCCTTTCTCTCTCGTCCTTTACCCAGGTACAAGACTATACGAGATGGCAAAGGAAGATGGATTTATTGAGGATGAGAGGAGACAGATATATTCCAAAAGCTATACGATGAGGGAGCCAAGTTACCTCAACTTCCTGATAACACTCGCCAAAGGCGGACGCTTTCCTTCTCCATTGCTGAAATTCCTTGTGAGTGCTCCAGCAGTGAAGGTTTTTAATAGTAAACCAATGAAGCCACTTTTTAGGTATCTATTTATTTATCTTAAAGGGGGATACCACTTATTAAAGCATTTACTGAATAAAAGATGAATATTCTTTTAATTCAAGCATACCTTGGGGGCACTGAACCTCCTGTATTTCCGTTGGGATTAAGCTGCATTGCATCGTCAATTGAGGGTCACGCTATAAAAGCCTTTGATCCAAATGTCTCTAAGGATCCTCATCAAGAACTCATACACATGCTGAAAGGGTTCCAGCCTGATGTTATAGGTATTTCCCTCAGGGACATAGACTCCACAAATACAAGGAAAGTGATTTTTTATTACAGGTATTTCAAAGAGATAATAGATTTACTTAAAGCTAATTCTCCAAACCATAGCAAGATAATCGTAGGAGGCTCAGGCTTTTCTATGTTCGCGAGCAAAATAATGCAAGATGAGCCTAGAATCGATTTCGGTGTGTACCTTGAAGGCGAAAAGACGTTTCCAGAATTGATAAGAAATCTAAAAGATCCCCATAAGGTAAAAGGGATCTTTTATAGGAAGAACGGGCGAGTATTATTCACTGGTTCCAGAGACCATGTTGACCTGAATATGTTACCTGCTCCAGATAGAACTATTATCGGCATTGAGCCATACATAGGCATTCCAGATGCAATTGGAGTAGAGACGAAAAGGGGATGTGCGCTTTCTTGTATATATGACTCAGGGGTAAGGAGTTTCATGTTCGTCGATTCTGTATTTAATATACCCCTCTCTCATGCTGAGGCAATTTGTGAAGAAATGATCCAAAGGCGTATTAATGCATTATGGTCAGCCTGGTTCAACGAGAAATATATAACAGAGGAATTTGTGAAGTTGGTAAGACGCGCAGGATGTGAAAAGATTATGCTCTCTCCTGATGGATTTTCAGATGAAGTACTTTTTTCTTTGGGAAAGGCCATGAATAAGAGAGATATTCTTGAGACTTATGATATCTTAAAAAAGATCGATAGGATGGAGGTCTGTTATAACTTTTTCAAGAATCCACCTGCACAATCCTTCTATACTTTTGTTAAGCTACTATTTTTCTACCTCAAAGCAAAAATGGAGTTAAAGAATAGGGTTCATTTCGAATTTAACTCCATACGCATAGAGCCCAATACCCAATTATATGAGATAGCATCAAATGAGGGCATGATTGATAAAGGGGATAACCTCCTTTATCCAAAATTCTACTCACAACGCGATACCCGTTATATTGAGAGGATTTTTGATCTATTGTTACGAATAAAGGGAAAATAGCGCTCGATAAGTATGAAGATGTTCATGAAGAAAATGATGATCTACTTTATGTGGTATCCTTTAAGGAGGACAATAAAGCACCTGCCACTAAGGATAATCTCTATGATCGGCACGTTAGGAGGGTATCTGTTATATCTCATGTCAATGGATAAGCAGTCCATCATGGCTGAGGAATTAAACATTATTATGCCAGGTAAAAGCGGTTCCACAATAAGGGAGATAATCAGAGGTAGCTTTATTAACTACTGTATTTCAGAAATTGAAGTATTATTGTATCCCTTTATGAGTCAGAACCTCATGAAGAAGATGGTCACTATAGAAGGAAAAGAACATCTTGACGACGCATTATCAAGAGACAAAGGAGTGCTATTGTTCCAGGCCCATTTTGGAGCATTTCAGATGGTGATGCCGGCGATTGGCTATAATGGCTATAAGATGAATCAGATAAGTGCCTCTGCCTCAATATGGAAGGATAGTAGCACATCATCAATACAGAAAAGGGGCTTTGACATAAAGGCTGATTATGAATACAGGCTTCCTGTGCGACACATATCCGTTAAATCAACGCTGAGACCTGTGTTCAGGTTGCTCAAGAAAAATGAAATAGTGGGAATAACGGTGGATGGGGGAGGGGGAAGGAATGTAACCCCCATTAAATTTCTTGGAAGAGATGCCAATTTTCAACAGGGGTCAGCTGACTTAGCAATAAGGACGGGGGCGGCCATAGTTCCTGCATTTATTATTACCGAAAAGGGATTGAGGCACAGACTGATAATTCATCCGCCAATAAAGATGAACAGAAAAGGGGATCTAGGCGAGAACAGGAGAGAAATATTGCAAGAATTTGCCCGCCTATTAGCGGGATATGTCTATAGGTACCCAACACATTACCTCTATTCACTCTATCTCAGGAAGTCCCGCGCTTCTATTGATCTCTATCCCTTTTTTTCTGACTATAATCAAATCACCATGTCACATTATTAATCCTATTAATTACGAGGTGATCAGCTATGCATAAGAGGAGCAAATCAATCACGTGGGCATTAAACCAATTAAAAAATAGGAGTTTACAAGGCCTCTCACATAAGTTTGACAGGGGGTTCGCAAAGCCCACACGAATCATCTTTTGTGTAACGCTCAGATGTAATATTCATTGTAAGATGTGCGGCATATGGAAATCGCCAAAACCTGAAGAGCTTAGCGCTAATGAATGGAAGGAGGTTATTTATAACCTTAGAAAATGGATTGGCCCATGCAGGGTTCAGCTCGCAGGCGGCGAAACCTTTGTAAGAGATGACATTACTGATATTGTGAGATTTGCCACAGAAAATAATGTGCTGACCGGTGTAGTAACGAATGGGACAATGATAACGAAAGAACGTGCTAAGGATATTGTGGATTCAGGGCTAGGGTATATCCACATTTCTGTGGATGGAATTAAAGCTGATACCCACGACTTTATCAGGGGCATTACCGGAGTTCATGATAAGGCAATCAGAGGTTTAGATTATCTACGTAAGGCTGCGGATGGGAGCGGGATGTCTATCTGTCTCGCAACAATTATCATGAAGCAAAACATGTATGAGCTCATAGATCTGGTTCAGTTGGTTGAGGACAAGGGACTTGATGGAATAATATTTAATCCCCTTGGACCGACTATAGATAGTGATCCTGAGTGGTATAAAAACACTGAACTTTGGTTTGATGACCTGTCGGAGATAAACGGAATCCTTGATAAGCTCATTGAACTTAAGAAAAAGGGTGCAAGGATACTTAATCCCCCCGAGCAGTTTCAAGCAATGAAGAAATATTTTGAGAAACCATACATCACGGTTCCCGAAAGATGTATGGTTGGCATCACAAATCTTAGTATTACCTGTGATGGATATATACATACCTGCTTCAAAATGCCTCCCTTGGGAAATGTACG
>MCBC01000145.1 GCA_001723855.1 Candidatus Altarchaeales archaeon WOR_SM1_86-2
TTTTAGTAATATGATTATAAAGGCGTGTAAGGTAAAAAAGTATCGCAAGAGTGTATTTTTGGCTTTAGACAAAGACATATTCCTAAAAATGGTTAAAGTTACGGATCAAAATAATTTTTAGAAAATTTCTGAACAGAAATATATCCATTAAAATATATTAACTAAAATAGATATGTTTTAAAGAAATATATATAATAGATATTTTTTTATAGATTTTATAGATAGGCTTTATTTTAGAAGATACAATACAATTTTTGTGAGGAATAACCGTTAATTTTTTGGTATTCTGGCTGGAAAATACCCGAACCAGGGTTTTCTTAGAGCAGTATAGATCTTTAGAAGTAATTAATTCGATTGCAGCAGGTTGATTTTTTTCGGGGGATATCATGGGTATTTATCAAAAGTGTCGATTTGAGAGCAATCTTTATTATTTAGGGTATAGTAAATGAGTGATAAAGCCCCTAAAAATTACACTTTTTCCGGCAAAATTTCGGGATCGAAATTTTATTGAAATATACCTTTACAGTAACAGATCATATAGAAATTGTCATTTTTCCTGTATTTTTGCTGTTTACCCCCCCCCAAATCAGGCAAATATGCAATATCACATTGTTACAATGGACTATTTCTATCTCCCAGATTTTACCCCTCCATTATTTGTTCACCATTATGGTGAAAAAATCAAATTTTCGTGAGATTTCTGATTTCCTGAAAAATTATAGAAAAAAAATAATATATATGATTCATAAGATTTTTTTGATTAGTTCTTTTATAATAGAATAATTAAGAAATATATTCTATAATAGATGTTTTATAATAAATCTATTTTAGTTATACAATATAAAAATTTTGAGGTTTATAGAAAAAAATTATGTGAGAGTTTGCTGATCGTACGGACAAACAAACCCCGGTTTCCTTTCCAATCTCCGAAATCGAATCTGCTGCTCTAAGTATGGGACACTGTCCCGGAAAGCATCTTATGTTCCCTTCCAAACTTCCAACACCGCACCGGCTCTACTCAAACTCAAAATTAGTTGACTCCCGAACCACGGGTTTTGACTTTCGATGTGGTTCACGGGGCCACTTCTTTTTTCCCCGCATTTCTTTTTTAACTCAAAACTAAAATAAAATTAAAGACGTGCTTCACATAAACACTGGAACGGAAAATATCGGTATTCCAACGGAATTAAATTAAAATTAAAATGCTCTACTTAATCGGTCTTGGTTTATATGATGAAAAGGACATAAGCATAAGGGGATTGGAAATTTTAAGGGAATGTGATGAGATTTATGCGGAGTTCTATACCAACCGCTGGTGCGGGAACCTTAAAAATTTAGGGTTAAAAAAAGCAAGAGTATTGATAAGGAAGGATATAGAAGAAAACCCAGGGGAGAATGTTTTAAAGAATTGTAAGGGAAAGAAGGTGGCGCTGCTTGTCCCGGGGGATCCGATGATCGCCACGACACACATTGATTTGGTTTTGAGAGCAGAAAAATTGGGGGTTTCTGTAGAGATTGTTCATTCATCATCCGTCTGCTCGGCGATCTCTGAAACCGGGCTTCAGGCATATAAATTCGGCAAGACGGCATCGATAGCATTCCCTGAAAAAGATTATTTCCCGGAGTCGTTCTATAACGTGCTGAAAGAAAATTTAGAACTCTGTCTCCATACACTCATGCTCCTGGATGTAAAATCCGAGGAAAACAGGTTCATGTCAGTAAACCAGGCAATTGAGATTTTGCTTGAGATCGAAGATAAAAGAGGCGATGGGGTTTTTACGGAAAAAACCAGATGCGTTGGATGCGCGAGATTGGGCTCCAGGAGGCGGGTGATCAAAGAGGGGAGTGCCCACGATTTATTGAACTGCGACTTTGGGCTGCCGCCGCACTGCCTGGTCGTGCCGGGGGAATTGCATTTTATGGAGGAAGAAGCATTAGTGAGATTCAGAATTTTTTAAATTTTTATAAAAAGAAAATAAATTAAAAATTAAGATGGATGAAAAATTGGAGGAAGAGATAACAAACCTTGTTAACAATGGGAAGATAAATGATGCGCTTAAAATGGCAAGGGATGCTTTCCCGGAATCCCCCGATGATGTCTCTGACCTGTTAAACCGGATTGGCTGTGATTTTGTGCAGAGGCGGGATTATTCTACTTCCGAGAAGGTATTTACCGGGCTGATAGCAATTGACCCGAAAAACGTTGATGCTTATTATAACCGGGGAAATGCTGCCTTGGATAAAGGTATGATGGATGTGGCAATTAGAGACTACAACAGAGTACTGGAGATAAAACCGATGGCAATGGCGTATGTCAACAGGGGCCTGGCATATATGGAAAAGGGGGATATGGGAAAAGCATTGAGTGATTTTAATGAAGCCTTAAAGACGAATCCGGACACAGCAGATGCTTATCATTACCGCGGATTAATTTATATGGAAAAAGGGGATATGGAAAAAGCAATTGAGGACTTTAGCAAGGCAGTGGAAATAAATCCCGAATATGCGGAGCCGTACTGCTACCGTGGTTTAGCATACCTGGATAAAGAAGATTCAAAAAAAGCGCTGGGTGATTTGAACAAAGCAATAGAATTGAATCCCGGGTTTGGACTGGCGTATGCGCGCAGGGGTTTGGCATATCTCAGTAGGGGAAATCTGAACCGGGCGATTATGGACTGCGATAAAGCCATACGCCTTGACCGAAGGAATCCGGAAGCATACTACTACAGGGGAATGGCACATTACCACGACGGCAATCACAGGAAGGCGAAGGACGATTACAAGAAAGCATGCTCACTGGACCCTGGTTTGAAGGACCAGCCTTATTGAGTTAAACGCTCAAGACCTCCTTAATTCAACGAATCTCGCAAGTTCCTCAAGTATCGCCTTTTTTTCAGCTTTCGGATATTTTTTCCCTGTCCGATCGTCTCCACATTGCTTTTAGCCATGCAGGAGCACAGAACCCCAGGTAAAGGACAATTCCACACAGCGCTGCAGAGATATTGGATGCAAAAAAGAGTATTGCCCTTGCAGAACCCTCCTGTGTCGCACTGATAATGATAAAAATGTACGCGATAATGGCAAATACCGCACCAATGCTCATCATTTGAGACCTTCGTATCGCGACATTACGTGTCATTAATCCTGAATGTTTCCAGAATTGGTATGCGATTATGCTCCAGTAGAGGAACCAGAAAGACAAAAGCATGATCGATTTTATCCCCTGCCTCTCGAGCATTGGCACATCACCGTCTGCAGGCACAATATCTACAGGTAATGCAAGAATGATTATCAGGGAGATGATCAGATGTACTGCCGCATATTTTATATACTTTTTCATATAATCCACAAAATCTGTAAGAAACACGAAAAGCCAGAACAAACCAATCAGGTTGCAGCAATCAAAGATATATGCCAGATAACCGCTTATTACCTTATCACTTTCACTCATCCCGGGAACGAGAACCACATTCAAAATTGCTGCAGCCGCAAATCCAATCGAAAAGAAAAAGAACGCGTAGAATATGTGCTTTCTTTTATCGCCGCCTTTTTTAAGATAATCATAAAATGAAAATAGTGTTATTATCCAGAAGGGCGCCCCCTTACCTATGCCTAAGATTAATTGTAAATTGACCATGGTTGGCAATATATTACTCCACTCAAATTAAAATCTTTACGCGCATTTAAACCTAAACGCTCACAACCTCTTTCACCCCGGGAACCTCCTGCTTCAACATCTGCTCAATATAGTTCTTTAGGGTTAATTGGGACATCGGGCATCCTGCACACGCCCCAACCAATTTCACTTCCACCATTCCCGTTTCCTCATCCACGCTCACCAATTCAACATCTCCGCCGTCTGCCTGCAATGCAGGCCTTACATTATCCAAAACTTTTTCAACCTGTTCTTTCATTTTATATCATATTTCTGCCTGTCCTTCAATTCCTGCAGTTTCCCTTTATTCCATCCGGTGATATTCTGGTAATAGCCTGTGATGCGGGACCAGTGCTGAAGCGGCTGTCCCAGGTACGGCAGGGATTCCTCATACCTTTCCCTGCATTCCACCGAGCAGACAACGTCCCCTTTATCTGCCGATTTCAAATCCCTGCCCACATTTGCATGGAAATAACTTCCTTTTATCTCTTTCCCACAGACTGCACATATCATCCTGGCTTTTTAAATTATTAAAACACCAAAGAATAAAAATAAAGATGTTTGTAATAAAACTTGGAGGTAGTTTGATAAAGGATAGGGGAGCATTGAGGAGCATATTAAGTGAATTGGAGGTGCTATCCAAAGAACACCGCTTAATGATTGTTCCGGGAGGAGGGGAATTTGCCGATCTGGTAAGGACATATGACCAGGAATTTGGTCTTTCAGACAATATTTCGCATAAAATGGCTATTTTAGCGATGGATATGAACGGGCTGGTTATCTCAAATTTTTCCGATAAATTTACACCGGTTTATTCCCTGGATCTCAATAATAAACTTTTTAAAAAAACAATTAATCAAAAATATAAAAATAAAATCCCTGTCTTGATTCCATCGCAATTCCTGTACTCAAGAAAGGATATAGAGCCCTCGTGGGATGTTACTTCGGATTCGTTATCGGTGTATATAGCAAATTTCCTTGGTGCAGAGAAATTAATCCTGCTTAAAAGCACAGATTCGGGGAAAGATTCGGTTGACCCTATGTTTAAGGAGTTTATCGAAAAATACCCAGTCAGGTACGATCTGATTAACGGAAAACACCCGGAAAGAATCAAACAGTATTTATATACAAAATCCTAATATATTAATGTCAACGGTCACAGAGGAGTGGAAACACCTGCACTCGTCCCGAACGCAGAAGTTAAGCGCTCCATCGATCCGGGTGGTACTGCATAACATGTGGGAAGCCCGGGACGCTGTTGACATCCTGATTCATTTTATTAAACGTAAGATACATTAATGCAAGTCAGAAAATCACTGATAGAACTCCCGAGAAAAGGAAGGACCTTGATTGTGACAGATATTCATGGCAAACTTGCGGACTTTGAGAAATATATGAAAATCGGGAATGAATTTAAAGATAAAGAGAATCATTTAATCCTTACAGGCGACATGTCCTGCTCGGCAATCATGAATGGAGTCATGTTGCCTGCGAGGATGCCTAGGAGAAAGAGATTGCTGATGTTGATGATGTCATTGAAATGATAAAATATTTAGATTGATGAAATGCGCTGCCTTTTTAATCCCTTGATTCTTTCAAATCTCATTGCAGACATATCCATTACGACATAAGTTAACTCGTTGAGCTGACCCGGCTGGATGCATACAGTTCTGCCCAGAGAGGTATACCATTTCCCTGAAACATCGGGCGATTCGTGGATGTGCCCGTGAAGCGAAAGAAGGGGCTGGTTTTTCATAAGGAAATCATAAACTGCTTTTGACCCCACTTTTGTCCCGTTACTGCATTCATCAAGTCCTAATTTGTAAGGAGGCAAATGGATCACATACACCGCATTTGCCATATTTCTGGGACGCACCAGTTGGTTTAATTCATCCTCAATTGTCGGCAGTGTGCCTGCATAGGAAAGCCAGTCATCAATTTCCTGCAGACCATCATGTGTTGATAATAAACCGGTTCCGAACTGGTTTTGGAATACATAATCATCAGTATCCTTTCTGCATCTGTCCTTAAGCCGGAACGGGTAATCAACAACATAGTTCATCCCGATAAATTCATAATCGCCGATCTCAAATTTCTTTTGTGCAAGATCCACGACAAAGGAAAACCTATCACATGTTTCCTCAAACAATTCGTCAAAGATTATGAGATCATCATTTCCGAGGTAGCATAAATAATAAATTCTCTCGGATTCAAACAGCGAGAAGTGATTTTCAAGATAATTCTTAATAAATTCCCCTTGCATAAATAAATCACCGCTTTTAGGCAGCATATCCCCGCCATTGATAACCACATCCACATTGAGGGACTTTGCTGCTTTAAACAGCAGGTCATACTTCCACTTACTTCCATGAAGGTCGGTTACAAACAGGATATTCATCGTCAAAAGACGGATTTAGAGACCTTTTCTTTAATCTCTGAAAGTTTATCATAAACCCCTCGCTTTTTTGCCTCTTTTTCCAGATATTTTTCATCCAGTTTTCCCATCTGTCTTGCATAAATCCCCATCGCATCCATTATATCCCGTTCTCTTGCGAATATGAGTTTGTTTATGATTGTATCTTCTGGGGATGCGATATACATTTTTGTTCCATGAAAATCTGCCTTTACTTTATTCTTAATGGTTCTTCTATCCATCTCATCATAAACTCCCTTTATATCAATACGAAACATTGTTCCTTTATATTCCACGGTGCAGTGAGAACGCTCTTTAAACGCAGCACTCATATCTTCCGTATCTGCAAAAAATCCATTCTCTTTGAAGAATTTAACAACTTTCTCTATATCTATCTCTTTAATTTGCATCACAACATCCAGGTCCATGGTTGTGCGGGGATTTCCATAAAAGATTGCTGCAAATCCTCCAACGATGACATAATCAATATTGTTCTCATCAAAGTTTTTGCATACCAATCTTAATATTTTTTCAATTCCCTTCACCTTTTTTATTTAATTTCCGATTTATTTATTTTCAAAACAAAATTAATTAAATCAATCCCCTGGTCAAGTGTCTCCAAACCTGAAAATTTCCTTGCTCTTATTGCATCTCTAATCCATTCTCGCTCTGTTGTTTCTTTAATTTCCTGACGCAATTTTTGCAATTCGTTTTTATCCATCTTTTCTTATTTTTTGAAACCCTAAAAGCCATTTTACCCTCCTTGTTACTTTTTCTTCCTTTGCTCTTTTCATCAGGTAATCCAGATTCAGATTCTTTCCCTGTGCTCTGACAATAACTATTGCTTTCTGCTTATCTTCATCACCCCATACTGCGGCTCTCATTATCAGGTAATCTTCAGGGGAACAGACATTCACATCATAACCCTCAATTTTAGCTTTATTGAGTCCGACGCCTTCCTTAATTCTAAATCCCGGTACATCGCCAAAGATATGAAGCACGACGCCAGTATCCTTATGTATGAATTGCCCAAATGCTGTTAACTCTATTGCATCGCTATACTCCTCTGTCGGATTCCATCCCATATCTCTTAATCGTTTTAACAAATCAAGAGTAACTTTATCCGCATCAACAACGAAGTCAATGTCGGCGGTGATATAAGGTGAATCATAAACGATTGCTGCGTATCCCCCAATGAGTGCATATTCTATACTCAATTTATCAAATACCTCGCATGTGTCTGCTATCAATTTTCTTAACTTCATTTTTAAACCTAATCATCTCTTCTACAACATCTATAAACTTCTCCAGAGGAATTCTTTTCCTTTCTTCAATCTTTCTGTCAATTTTTTCGATATTGTATTTCATTTTGTTATTATTGAAAGTGTATCAATAAATATTAATGCGAATAAAGAAATGATCTCTTTAGGCATCGAGGGAACAGCCCATACCCTTGGAATCGGGATAGTGGATGATAATGAGATAATTGGGGATATCCGCAAGACCTATAAGCCCCCTGCCGGCTCGGGGATTATCCCGAGGGATGCCGCACAGTTTCTGGGGGATAATATGGGGGTTGCAATAGATGAAGCAAAAAATGTACTTTCTGAAAATAACCTGGAGATTAACGATGTTGATCTGATCTCATTTTCACAGGTTCCCGGCATGGGGCCGTGTTTGAGAACCGCTGCAACCGCTGCAAGAGCACTGTCTCTTCATTATAAAATTCCGATTCTCGGGGTAAATCACTGCGTTGCACATATTGAGATAGGGAAAATGCTATGCTCCTTTAGAGACCCGTTGGTTTTATACGTCTCCGGGGGCAATACTCAGATATTGAAATTGAAGGAAAACAGGTACAGGATCTTCGGTGAAACGTTGGACATAGGGATCGGGAACATGCTGGATAAATTCGGCAGGGAGGTTGGATTGCAGCATCCTGCAGGGGGGAAGATCGAAGAGCTGGCAGGGAAGGGTAAGGAGTACATTGAACTTCCTTATGTCGTCAAGGGCACGGACCTGTCATTTTCAGGGGTTTTTACGGCAGCAGTACAAAAATTCAAAAAAGGAGGTAACCTTGAGGATTTATGTTTTTCACTGCAGGAAACTTCATTTGCGATGCTTACTGAAGTCACTGAAAGGGCACTGGCTCATCTAAAGTTAAAGGAAGTCCTGCTCACGGGAGGAGTTGGGAATAACAAGAGGTTGGCCGAGATGCTTGGTTTGATGGCAAAAGAGCATGGAGCAGAATTTGGCGTTCCCGTGGGTTTCTGCAGCGATAACGGTGTCATGATCGCATATCTTGGACTGCTGATGCACAATGCCGGAATCAGGCAAAAACTGGAGGATACGGTTGCCAGGCAGAGATTTCGAACGGATGCCGTGGAGGTTTTATGGTGATTTATTTATTTTCAACGAGAATAATAAATATAAACGATGGATTTGAAACTAATCCCGGTTTTAATCGTTTTTGGAGTACTGGTGGCGGGCTGTATCGGTGAGGAAGAGGTTGAAGTTAATGAAACAGATGGGGCGGGAGTGGATGATGGTGTGCCTGCGAATGAAACCGTTAATGAAACCCTGAACTGCACCATCCCGCATGATGATCTTTACATTAATGAGGATACAGTTCTGTGCAGGGGGGTTTATGATATTAATGATTCTTGTGCAGAGGGAGTTGTAATTATAAACTCAAGTAATGTTGTTTTGGATTGTAATGGGGCTGTGTTAATGGGGAATGGTGCAATTGCTGTTGGTTACACGGAAGGTTATGTAGAAGGTCATGATGCCTTCTTGGTCTTCTCAAATATAACCATAAAAAACTGCATTTTGGATGGTGTTGCGATAAGAGTGCCGATCCATCCTACGCTTGAGGGTGATGTGGGACGCAAACTCGATGAAAACCCGGACCGAATAATTGCAGTTGAGTGTGCAGAAAATGTTGTAATGGCAAATAACACAATAAAGGGTGCAGGGGTAAATCTTGATGGTTGCATGCATAATGTTAGCGTCATCCATAACATCATCAGAAATGGGAGGATAAATTTGTTTGGGGCATCAGGTTCAATTGACATAAACCACACTATAATCAGATATAATATTACCGACAATACGATAATATCAGATAACACAACAGGAATTTCGGTAGTTTTCTCATCAGATGTTTATGTATCAAACAATTACATAACCGGCATTGGTACAGAAGAAGAATGCGATAGATGCGCAGGAATCCTTATTGTTAATTCATCATTCAATTTTTTAAACAATAATGAAATAGTAAACAAGAGAAACGGAATAAAACTTTGGAATTCCACAAACAATACGATCAACTCAAACATCGTCTGCAACAACACGGCATCTGATTTTAATTTGACCGACTCGTACAACAACTCAGGCACAAACAACGCCTGCGATTCCGGAAACTGGAATGATTCAGGCAAAGAGGGATGCACTTATTTCTGCAACGGAACATTGAATATCCCGAAATCAAAACCACCTCCGACGGTAATAAAGAGATTCACAATCAATGCAAAAGAATCTGAATTTGAGCCGGGGAATATCACGGTTGAGGAGGGCGATTTTGTAAAACTTAAAATAACTAAAGACCCCGGGAATGACTGCACGGAATTTTCAATATTTTCTTTTGGAGTTGAATACGAAGAAATGGGGGAAGAAACCAACATTGAATTTACCGCAGATAAGACCGGAACATTCAAATATTTTTGCTTTATTCCCTGTAAGGGCTCAGGCGGATGTATTAGCTGCAGAGGCGGTAATATCTGCGGCAGTTTGAAAGGGACGATTATAGTTCAGTAGGATGGCAAAGAAAAAAATCCACATGGGTGAGATAGAAAAGTATGTTCTGGTGTGCATAGATAAAGACCCGTGGATTAAGCAGTCGGAAATTGCCGAAACGCTGGATATCATGCAGCCGAGCGTGAGCAGGGCGCTTAACAATTTACGCAGAAAAGGACTGCTCAAAAAAGATGGGAATAGTTATCAACTCACTTCCAAAGCACACGAGGAAATTGACGGAGTCTATAAATCTATCCTGAATGACATAAAGAAAGCGACAAGGATCATTGAGCGCGGCTCGAGAGTATTGGAATTGGAAGATGCTTAATTTTTTTTAAATGACATTAAAGGTAATAAAAATGAAAACCGCTTTAACAATCGCCGGCTCAGACCCGATCGCAGGGGCGGGAATACAGCAGGATCTGAAAGTATTCCAGGCACTGGGGGTTTACGGGACTTCGGCAGTAACGTCCGTAACGGCGCAGAATACGACTGGTGTCCAAAAAATTAAGGTCCTGGACGGCAAAATAATTTCAGAGCAGATTGATTCCGTGCTGTCCGATTTAAGAGTGGATGCGGTAAAAACCGGGATGCTTGGGAATGCCGAGATTATCAGCATCGTGTACGGAAAGTTAAGGGAGTATGGTATTGAAAATCTGGTCGTTGATCCCGTAATGCTGTCAACATCCGGGGCAGAATTACTGGAAAGGTCCGCGCTTGAGCCGCTGAAGAAACTGATCTCTGCGGCAAAGTTGACAACACCTAATGTAAGGGAGGCGGAGATACTCTCCGGAATTGAGATTAACGGCCCGGAGGATATGAAACTTGCTGCCGGGAAAATCGCAGACGGGATGGGAGGAGGCGGCTGTGTCGTAACAGGGGGGGATTTGAAAGCGGAAGATAGATTCACTGATGTTTTATATTTTAAGAACAGGTACAACATTTTTTCAGAAAAAGACAGGGGAATAGAAACCCACGGCACGGGTTGTGTTTTCTCTTCCGCTCTAACTGCAAATATTGCCCTTGGTCTTTGGGTTGTCCAGGCAGTTCGGAACGCGAAAAAATTTACCTCAGATGCGATACGGCATTATGTCATGCTGGAACATTTACCCTCGAAATCCAATCTAAAGATACCGGATGCCTCGATAAATTCCGGGAGAGTTATCGTGGTGGACATGGTAAGAAGGGGTATTGATAGGATTATTTCTTGTAAGGATGCGTATAAACTTGCGCCCCAGGTCGGGGTAAATATAGCAATGGCTCTGGAGAACGCAAACTCTGTTGAAGATGTTGCGGGGTTAACGGGAAGAATTATAAGGGTTAAGGATCAACTGATCCCTGCAGGGGTGGTGGAATTTGCCGGATCGGGTCATGTGGGGAGGGTTGTATTGACCGCTATGAATTATGATCAGGGAAGGAGGGCTGCGATGAATATCAGATTTTCGGATGAAATTTTAGAAGTTTGCAAGAAAACGGGTTTAGCAATATCTGGATTTGACCGGGATGAGCAGCCGCAGGATACAAAAACCATGGAGTGGGGAACCAAGGCGGCGATAGAGAAATCTTTAAAAGAAGAGGGAAAAGTCCCGGATATTGTATATGACCGCGGGGGGATTGGAAAGGAAGCGATGATCAGGATCCTTGGAAAGAACGCAGAGGATGTTGTTGACTGCGCGATTAAGATCGCGGGGCGTTTATAAAAATTTTATGACTGCCTCTCATAAACAACCATCCCCTCCTTTAAGACTCTCATGACGAAAGGTCGTTGCCTTTCAACCATCGTATCGAACTCCCTCCTTGAATATATGGAAGCCCCGATATCGTGCTCGGTCAAAATATTTCGGGTCTTTTCCATTTCTTCATCTCCAATGTCTGCCACGACCATTAAATCAACACTCTTGCTTTGGTCTTCTGCAATGCCGCCGTAAAGAATTATCTTCTGAGGATTAATTTCTTTTATTATTTCATGAACAAAATCTATCAGATCCCCGGTATCTCCCGCAACTTCAACATCCTTTTCGCACAGTTTGCACATTTTTTTTATAAATTATAATAATGATTAAGATGAGATTAAATTGCAGAGTAATTAATAAAGGCAACGTGGAAGGGGAAGCATTGATAACAAAAGAGCCCATAAGTTTTCTTGGCGGAGTGAATCCGGAGACGGGGGTAATCGTAGAGAGAGGTCATGAGATAGAGGGAGAATGCATAAAGGATAAAATTTTGATTTTTCCCTGCGGCAAGGGCTCCACCGTGGGATCCTATGTTGTCTACGCAGCAAAGAAGAACGGTGTTGGGCCGAAGGCGATAATAAATTCCGAATCCGAACCCATAGTTGTGGTGGGGGCGATAATTTCGGATATACCAATCGTAGAGGTTGATTTAACGGATTTGAACGTGAAAACAGGCGATAAGGTGATAATTGACGCTGAAAACGGTGTTGTGATTTTCTGACGCTTTTATTTTTTGAAATCTATATTATAATGGAGGAGATGGTCTATACAAAGATTCACAGATCCGGGGGAGAGGTACTGCTGGCAGTGTGCGATAAGGAAATAGTGGGGGAGAAACTGGGTGATAAGGACCTGGTATTGGAGGTAAAGGAGAGTTTTTATAAAGGAGATTTAATCGGCATTGATGAGGCAATCGGTCTTATGGAGAATGCGACAATAGTGAACATGGTGGGCAACAGAATCGTTGCGGCAGCAGTGGATGCGGGAATCATCACCGAGAAAAACACAATGGAAATTTCCGGGGTTAAGCATGCACAAATCGCATTTATGATTTGAGTTTATTTATATTTATATAATACAATATATTAATTGCAAAAATGGATATCGATGTAGAATATGATAAACACCTCGTGTGGTTTATCATTATATTCGCGATCTGCGTTGTGGGGTTGTGGTATATGTTTGCAGGCGCAGGATGGCCGGGATTGGGAGGGCACTGAATGGTAATGGGATCGTCGAGATTCGAACTCGAGTCACGGGCTCCCTAAGCCCGAAGGATTACCAAGCTACCCCACGATCCCAAAGTTAGTCAGTTTTAATACTTTTGCTTGTTTTACCATTTATCCGGAAATAGTTTTTTATTTAATAATTTTAATTTATAACGAAAAATAAAATGAAAACAACAATAAGCGTGATTAAGGCTGATGTGGGCTCTTTGCCCGGGCATGTCGCAGCACCCAGTGTTTTGCTGAAGTCCTGCGAGGAAACTTTGAGGAATTCCGATATCTTGACGGATTTTTATGTTACGAGATGCGGGGATGATACTGAACTGATAATGACCCATGACCTGGGGGTGGACAATGAAGATGTTCATAAGTTGGCCTGGGATGCTTTCACCATAGCCGCGGAAATAGCAAAGAAGGAAGGTTTTTACGGCGCAGGACAGGATTTACTGGCAGACGCGTTCTCCGGGAATGTCCGCGGAATGGGCCCGGGAATTGCGGAGATGGAAATTGAAGAACGACCAGCAGAACCAATAATAGTATTTATGTGCGATAAAACAGCACCTTCTGCGTTTTCACTTCCATTGTTTGAGGTATTTGCCAATCCATTTAGCACAGCTGGCTTGGTACTTGATCCAAAATTGCATGATGGTTTTCGCTTCGAAATCCATGATATTAAAGCACATAAAAAGGTTTTCTTTGACTGCCCGGAAGAGATGTATGACCTTTTAGCGTTACTGGGAATAACATCAAGGTATGCCATAAAAAGAATCTACAAAAAATCAGGGGAGATTGCATCAGTAGTTTGCACTGAAAAATTAAGTGAGATTGCGGGGGAATATGTGGGAAAGGACGACCCGGTTGCGATAGTTAGAGCACAGAGCGGCTACCCGGCGGTAGGAGAAGTTCTGGAACCATTTGCCCGCCCGTTCTATGTCTCGGGATGGATGAGGGGAAGCCATGTCGGGCCTCTTCTGCCTTGTTCAGTAGATGAAGCAAACCCCTCAAGGTTTGACGGACCCCCGAGGATCGTGGCATTGGGTTTCCAGGTAAAGAACAGGAAACTGGGCAAGCCGAGGGATTTGCTTGGAGATGTCTCGTTTGATAACGCAAGAAAAGTGGCTTTGGATATGGCGGACCACATGAGAAGACACGGGCCGTTCATGCCTCACCTCCTGCCCGAGGATGAACTGGAGTACACAACCATAACCAAGGTCCAGAAAAAACTGGAAGGGAGGTTTGAGGATATTTAATTTCTTATTTTATTTTTATTTTTAAACCGAAGATAACAAATATTTCTTTTTAGAGACAATAGAATGGAACAAAAGTATCTGGAAGCCATGAAGGTCATAGTCTCCCACATAGAACACGACATAGGTCAGGTAGATCCCGAAGATTTGGATGCCGCGGTGAATAAGATTGTAGAAGTCAGGGATGCCGGGGGGAAGATATTTATAGTCGGATCCGGTCGTTCCGGGTCAGTTGCCAAAACTTTTGCGATACGCTTAAGTCAATTCCCTGAGCGGGTGTATTTCAGGGTGTATTTTGCGGCAGATATAGCCCGTAAAGTTGAGAGCCACGATCTGGTCATGGTCTTATCCGGCTCGGGAAGAACGGCATCCGCGGCGCACGCGGCAAAAAAAGCAAAGGAGATCGGAGCGAGCGTCTTAGCGGTAACCTCTGCAGAAGAATCGGAATTGATGAACTGGGTTGACATATCCGTAACATTAACCGGCGGGGCAAGATGTGAGGACAAAGGTCAAATATCTTCTTTAGCGCCCCTGGGAACCCTTTTTGAATGCTCTGTCATGGTATTCCTTGATTGTATGATAGCCGAAATTATGAAAAAGTTAAGGGTCAGCGAGGCGGAACTCCAGCACTACCAACTGGATGATTTATAATTCCTAATCCTAATAAAAATTCATGGCTCTAAAGAAACCAAGGTCCCTGAGAGAAGCACTGGAGGATAAATTAAGTGCCTGGGAATTATCAATGGTACCGAGGTCATTTGATGTTGTCGGGGATATAGCGGTGATAGAGTTTCCGGAGGAGTTGGCAGGTAAGGAAAAGGTGATTGCTGACGCGCTCATCAAAACTTTCAGGAACATAAATGTTGTTGTAGAGAAAACAAGCGAGGTTTCGGGGGAATACAGGACCCGCGGTTTGAGGGTGATTGCCGGTGAGTCCCGGACAACAACGGTGCATAAGGAGTATGGCCTGAGATACGCCATGGACCTTAAGAGTGCATATTTCTCCCCCAGGTTGGGAACGGAAAGAGCAAGGGTTGCGGGGAAGGTTAAGAAGGGTGAAAAAGTATTGGTGATGTTCGCCGGTGTGGGACCCTACGCGATCCTGATCTCAAAAAAGTCCGACGCCGGGGAGGTCTACGCCGTGGAGTTGAATCACGATGCCGTTGAATATATGAAGGAGAATATCAAGTTAAATAAAGCGGGCAATGTCTTTGCTTTGGAGGGGGATGCAGGAGTTAAGGTGCCCGAGCTTGTAAACAAGGCGGGGAAGTTTGACCGCATCATAATGCCCCTGCCAAAGGACGCGGGCAGTTTCCTGGATGCTGCACTGCCGGCGTTAAGGGAAAACGGCACTATCCACTTCTATTACTTCGCCCGTGATCCGGGAGAAGCGGTCGAGAAGGTCAGGGAAATATCCATGAACCTCGGGTATGAGATTGAAATCCTGGAAGCGGTGGAGTGCGGCTCATACTCACCTTGCCTATCAAGAATTTGCATTGATTTTAAAATCAAATAACATACCTCTTCACCCACCATACCAGTTCATCAACGCCCTCGCCGGTTTTAAAACTTGTCCGGATTATATCAAGTTCCGGGTTTATACGTTTAGCATCATCAAACATTTTCTCCACATCAGCATCCACGGCGTCCGCGATGTCAATTTTATTTATCGCACAGATATCCGCGTAAACGAATATCATCGGGTGCTTTTCCACGGTATCATCACCTTCCGTTGCGCTTACAACCACGATCTTCTTATGCGCCCCCAGTTCGAAATCCACTGGGCATATAAGATTCCCGACGTTCTCTATGAGCAGTATATCGAGATCATCCAGCGGCAATTTACAAATTGCGTGTTCAATCAAATGAGCGTCCAGATGACACTCTGTCCCCGTGTTCACCCCGATCACCGGAACCCCCAATCGCTCGATCCGTTTTACATCCATATCGCTTACAACATCGCCGGCGATCACGCCAATCTTGAACTCCTCTTCCAGATGCTTTCTGTTTCTGATTGCAATCTTATTGTTAATTTCTACAATATCCGTGTTAACATCTATTATATGCATCTTATTTCTGATTATTTATTATAAATAAAAAATAAAATCGCAATTTTTTGCAAAATCAATCAATTTCTTTTAGATTCAAAAAACAAGAAAAATTTCCTTTGGAAATTTTTATATAATTTATCTTAAAATAAAAAACGTTCGTTCTTCATCGTGGGCACTTAAGCACGAATTGGTCCTGGAACCATAGGGGTACTATCAACCACCCCGTATTGGCCACAACGCGGCTCATAT
>MCBC01000146.1 GCA_001723855.1 Candidatus Altarchaeales archaeon WOR_SM1_86-2
GGAATTAAATAAAGAATTCAGGAGAGGTTTTGACGCCAGCAATCTGAGGAGGATGAGGAGATTTTACCTGATATATCAAAAATGGGAGACAGTGTCTCCCAAATTGACATGGAGCCATTATTGTGAACTAATAAAAATTGACGATGAAAGCAAAAGAAACTATTTCTTGAAATATGCAATTGCCGAAAACCTAAGTGTAAGGGACTTAAAACGGCAAATTTATTCCCTGCATTACGAGCGGCTTTGTATGAGCAAAGATAAAGAGGCATTGATAGAGTACGAGCGGAAGGGTAATCTGCCGAACAAGCCGGAGGAAATTGTCAAAGACCCTTATGTACTGGAGTTCCTGAATCTTGAGGAAAATCATATCTACGCTGAGCGGGAATTAGAGACACGGATACTTAATGATTTGCAGAAATTCCTGCTGGAACTCGGGCAGGGTTTCAGCTTTGTCGCAAGGCAGAAAAGGTTTACCATTGATAATGACCACTTTTATATTGATTTACTGTTTTACAACATCTACATGAAGTGCTATGTGGTAATTGAATTAAAGACCGCAAAATTCAGGCATGAAGACGCAGGGCAGATGAATTTTTACCTTAATTACGTGAAAAAAGAGCTTAATAAGAACGGAGACGGCGAACCTATCGGGATTGTTCTCTGCACCGATAAAAACAAAGTGCAGATTGAATACGCAATATCCGGCATATCCAATAAGATGTTCGTGTCAAAATATAAATTATATTTACCGACAAAAGAAGAGCTGGAGCAGGAGGTGAGGAGGCTGCTGTGAAAAAGTGTCAACGCTGGTGACACAAATTCATCCCGGAATTTCATCTGTTTTTAAAAGATATTTAAGTTATGGGAGTAAATAAAAATGATTGAAACAAAATTCAAACAAACGAAAATCGGAAGAATCCCGGAAGAACGGGAAATTGTAGAAAAGGAGGTGATGAGAAAATGAATGGGTGGGAATGGAAAAAATTAGGAGAAATTTGCAAGGTTAAAAAAGGAAATTCTATTACAAATGCAAAAGTAAACCCGGGTAGTGTTCCTGTGATTGCTGGGGGAAGACAACCTGCTTATTATCACGATCAATCAAATAGAAATGGAAATGTTATTACAATAAGTGCCTCGGGAGCATATGCTGGATTTGTAAATTATTTCTTAGAACCTATTTTTGCTTCAGATTGCACGACAATTCAATCATTGGATGAATATAAAGTTTTGACAAGGTATGTGCACCTTATGCTTAAATGTCAACAGGAAAGAATATATGGTCTTCAAAGTGGAGCAGGGCAACCCCATGTTTATCCCAGAGATATTATTCACATTAAAATCCCTCTCCCACCGCTTCCAGTCCAGAAACAAATTGTTTCAATTCTTGAGCGGGCAGAAAAACTGAAAGAGAAAAGAAAACAGGCGAACGAGGAAACAAGTAAACTACTGCAAAGCATTTTTCTGGAGATATTTGATGAAAACAAATATCCTTTTGAAGAGATATTAAACCATATAGAAAAAACAAATTCAAGAGATCCCACCAAGCAACCTGATGATTACTTTAAATATATAGATATTGCAGGAATAGATAACTCAATAGGTTATATCAAAGAAATCAAAGAGATTTTGGGGAAAGATGCCCCCAGCAGAGCAAGAAGAGAGGTTAAACAGAATGATATTATTGTTTCAACAGTAAGGCCAAATTTAAATGCTACTGCTTTAATTCCTAAAGAACTTAATAATCAAATATGTTCGACTGGTTTTTGTGTACTTAGGTGCAAAAAAACACTTAACCCAAGATATCTTTACACAATTACACGACAGAAAAAGTTTGTTGAAGAGTTAGTTTCAAAAATGAAAGGTGCCTCTTACCCAGCAGTTACTAATACTGATGTTATGAAAGTTAGGATACCTATTCCTCCAATCGAACTTCAAAATCAATTCGCTTTAATTGTTGAGAGAGTTGAATCTTTGAAAGAAAACCAGCAGAAATCAACGGAAGACATTAACCAGTTGTTTGATGCTTTGATGCAGAAGGCGTTTAATGGGGAGGTAACCGCATAAAATGGAAACTAAAAAATTAGGGAATGATAATTTAAAAATGGGGGATCAAGTCAAAGAAATAATAGCCACCGGTCGTGATCATCTATTCATAAATTATGCAACAGAAGATAGTGATCTTGCAGAATGGATTACCCTTAAACTTACAAGTGAGGGGTATCGTGTATGGTGTGATAAATTTAAATTGTTAGGGGGGGAATCGTATCCTAGAGACATTGACGAAGCGATTAAAAAGAAAACGTTTAGATTTATATCCTTACTTTCACATTCTTCTATAAATAAACCAAATCCCTTGAAGGAAAGAACTTTAGCGCTCAATTTGAGTAGGGAAAGAAACGAGGATTTTATTATTCCTCTAAAAGTTGATGATATCAAGGTAACTGAATTGGACTGGATGACCAGCGATTTGACTTACATTCCTTTTAATGAAAGCTGGTCTGTTGGTTTTAAACAATTACTGAAGAAACTTTCATCTATAAACACCCCCAAATCTTTAGAAAATGGTAAACAAATTGCATCAGAGATATTCCTGAATAATCCATGTTTAGCGAATCAACCAGAAACTTTATTTACAAATCTTTTACCAATCATAAAAATACCCGAAAAAATTAAGATATTTAGATTTAACAGAGTTTTGAATAACCAAGAATATGCAAATCTCAAAAAGTATTGGGCGCATTATAAGAAAGATAAGAATATTGTATTCGCATTTCAAACACCGTCTGATCTAAAGAATTTGTCTATCACAGAGGAAAGACGCCTATCATGGAACCTATCCGAAGAAATATACGGCATACCCACAATTAACATAGTAAAAAATCTATTGTTCAGATCAATAGAATCAAAGTTATATCAAAAGGGACTTAAAATGACTGAAAGTCAGGTGAAAATAGGCCAAAAGAGCAATATGATAACCGCAGCAAGTAAACCTTACTTCCCATATGGTTTACTACATAATAATAAAATATCATTTGTAGGTTATACTGGTCGTGCGACATGGATTTTATGTGTAGGGGAAAGAGGAAAAATAGAAAAATTTCGTTATCATCTTTCGCCAAAATTTAAAATTAAACAAGATTCAAATAAAGATTTTTTTGCTCAGCTAAATGTTCACTTCTACTTTACAGAAATAAATGGAGAACCATTACATCATAGGTCAATCGTATCCAAACGAAAAAGTATCGGAAAAAGTTTATGGAATCACCAGTGGTTGCAAAAATACTTTGCGATTGTTAGTTTCATTGCTGATGGAAACCCAGAGATTATAATGGGGGATGATCCTGAAGAACAAATAGTGATATCCTCTAAATTTATTCAGTTAGAGTCTCCATGTAGTATAATTGAAGATAACCTTTCTGCTGAGATTGATAAAAAAATCAGAAAACAATTAATAAAAATAGATAGTCACGATTTAGATAGTGAGGTGTAAAAGTGACAATTATTTAGAGTTTAATGAAAAAGAAAATGATTAATGAAATACAGGTATTTCCTGAACCATTAATTGAGTTCAGGTATGGTCAGAAGATGGAGGACCCTCATGATGGGCTTGCTCTTTTTGGTCCATTGGATACAGATGAACCTTCACATCCAAAAAATATAAATTATGCTGTCATAGGTACTGAAGAAGGCATTACTGCATTTCAAAAATGGTCCAAACTTATTATGGGTCCAATACTCTCTGAAGATGGTCAGACAAAAATGCTTTGGCCACCTTTTCCTGGCTTTGAAGCTGTTTTTAATTCGGAGTGGTCAGAGGTTCCAAGTTGGAAGTATAGATTAGGACGTTCAAACTTAATAAATGCATCTAGAAATAATGATCCTAAGAAAAGAGCGTATGATGTTGTTGAACAGTATCTTTACGGCATCTCTCTTGTAAATAAAAAAGATGACGATTTTAATATTTTGATATGTATAGTGCCTGATGAAGTATGGAAAAATTGCAGGCCTAAATCAAAGCTGCAAGAAGGTTGGGGAGATAAGATATCTAGCAAGATTATTAAAGAGAGAGCAGGAGGTCAAACAAGTCTATTTAATCAATGGAGGCCAGAACAATATAAACATTCAGTTGATTTTAGAAGACAATTAAAAGCTAGATCTATGAAATATGGAATTCCCATACAAATAATAAGGGAGTCAACTATTGGATTATCACGAGAGGAAGAAAATATAAATCGCAGTATGACATTTCTCTCTGATAGAGCATGGAATTTATGTACTTCAATTTATTATAAATCGGGAGGCAAACCTTGGAAATTATTAACTGCGCGAGATGGTGTTTGCTATGTCGGAGTTGCGTTTAAAAGACAAGATTTGGGTCCTAATTCAAGAACTGCGTGCTGTGCTGCTCAAATGTTTCTGGATTCAGGAGATGGAATAGTCTTTTTAGGTGATGAGGGACCATGGTATTCACTCGAGGAAAAACAGTTTCATCTTAGTAAAGATTCTGCTAAAAAATTACTCAGTGGCATACTAAAAACTTACGAACAATTAGAGGGTAAAAAACTTAAAGAAATCTTCCTACATTATAAATCCGATATTGATAAATCCGAGTTTGAAGGTTATCTTGAGGCATGCCCTAAAGGAGTCAAACTTGTCGGAATAAGAGTGAGATTACAAAGAGGAGAAATTAAATTATTTCGTGAAGGATCCAGACCTGTTTTAAGAGGTACATTTTGGAAAGAAAGTGATAGAGTAGGGTATTTATGGGGGTCAGGATTTAAACCAAGATTGCAGACCTATGATGGATGGGAAATTCCTTTGCCGTTACGTATAGAAATTCAACACGGAGAAGCTTCTATTGAACAAGTATCAAAGGATATTTTTGGTTTAACAAAACTTAATTACAACGCATGTAGGTTTGGAGATTCTGAACCAGTTACAATAATGTTTTCCAATGCAGTTGGAGAAATACTTATTTCAAATCCTGCTGTGAAAGATATAAGTCCAAAATTCAAATTTTACATATAATTTTTCAGTGTAATCTATTATTAATTTTAATTAAGTTTATTCATACTCAAATTAAAAAATGGAATCAGAAAACGCATTAGTCGTATTTCAGGGAAAGGAAATCAGGAGAACATGGCACAACGACGAATGGTATTTTTCAGTAGTTGATGTGTGTGAAGTGCTGACAGATAGTGTGAATGCAGGAGCATATTGGAGAAAATTAAAACAACGATTAAAAGAAGAAGGGAGTGAAGTCGTGACAAATTGTCACGGGTTGAAATTGCTTGCTCCTGATGGAAAAATGAGCAGTCCGTCCCTTCAAAAAAAGCCGAACCCTTCAAACGCTGGCTTGCGAAAGTCGGCTACGAGCGAATACGGGAAATAGAAAACCCCGAACTTGCGCAGGAGCGGGCGAAAAAGTATTATGAACTTAAAGGTTATCCTAAGGACTGGATTGAAAAGCGGCTTCGGGGAATTGCCATCAGGCAGGATTTAACAGACGAATGGGATCAGAGAGGAATTGAAGAACAAAAAGAATACGCTATCCTTACGAATGAAATCTCTAAAGCAACATTTGATGTCTCAATCCGGGAACATAAAAAGATAAAAGGACTTGAGCCGGAATTCAAAAATCAAAACTTAAGAGACCATCTGACTGATCGGGAACTTATTTTCAC
>MCBC01000147.1 GCA_001723855.1 Candidatus Altarchaeales archaeon WOR_SM1_86-2
AGCATTGACTTTCCGATTCCCGGAGGCCCAACTAAAAGCAGGTGTCTGCGCTGCTTTGCAGCAAGTTTTGCTATCTTCACTATGTGATCCTGCCCGATAACCCAATCTATCGGATCTTTAGAAAGAGGTATATCCTTTGTTGATTCTATTTCATCAAATTTCATATCTTTTTATATCTATATTTATATCTTAAAAAAATAAAAACAATCAAAAATTTGCTCTGCAAATTCAATCAAAATTTCCATGGGAAATTTTGTGTGCCAAAATCACAAAGTGATTTTGAGCATTTGAGCATTTAGAAACTACGGTTTCTAAATACAATCAAGAAAAATCAAAGGACAAAATGAAAGTTGTTTTGGCATACTCTGGCGGCTTGGATACCAGTGTTGCGATAAAATGGCTGCAGGATAAGGGTCACGATGTGGTGACATTTACCGCGGAGCTGGGACAGAATGAAAATCTGGGGGAGATCAAAAAGAAGGCGGAAAGTATTGGAGCGAAGTCGTATATTAAAGACCTGCGGAGAGAATTTGTAAACGATTACGTTTTCCCTGCGATCAAAGCAAATGCTCTTTACGAAGGTGTCTATCCTCTGGGAACCGCATTAGCACGCCCGCTTATTGCAAAACATCTGGTAAAGATCGCTGAAAAAGAGAACGCTTCCGCAGTAGCGCATGGATGCACCGGCAAAGGGAATGACAAGGTGAGGTTCGAGGTTACGATAAAGGCGCTAAACGAAAACCTGAATATCATTTCACCCATGGTAGAATTGGGTTTAAGCAGGGAAGAGGAGATTGAATATGCTAAAAAACACGGTATTCCGGTTCCTGTTAAAAAGGAAAGTCCCTACAGCGTTGATGAGAATTTGTGGGGCAGAAGTGTTGAGTGCGGGATTTTAGAGCATCCTGAGGAGGAGCCGCCGGAGGACGCATTTGAATGGACTTCCGGCATAGAAAATACCCCTGATAAAGCGGAGCGCATTGAAATTGAATTTAAATCAGGGGTTCCATCGAAATTGAATAATGATGCGATGGACGGCGTGTCCCTGGTAAGCAAGTTGAATGAGATTGCCGGCAAGCACGGGGTCGGGAGATTGGACCACATGGAGGATAGAATAATTGGATTAAAGACGCGGGAAGTTTATGAAGCCCCCGCCGCTGTGGTTTTACTCTCCGCCCATAATGACCTGCAGAAGCTCTGCCTGACCGCCAACGAAAATTTATTCAGGGAAGTTGTGGAAAGGAAGTGGGCGTATCTCGCCTATTCCGGGTTGTGGATGGACCCGCTCAGGGAGGATCTGCAGGCGTTTATAGACAAGGTTAATGAAAAAGTTACGGGCAGTGTGAAGATTAAGCTGCATAAAGGCTCATGCAGGGTTGTTGGAAGAAAGTCAGAAAATGCGATATACGATCTGAATTTAGCCACATACGGTAAGAAGGATGTTTTCGATCAAAAGGCATCTGACGGCTTTACGGAATTATGGGGGCTGCAATCGAGAATCGCCCGCAAGATCAGGAAGAGAAAAACTTGATGATTCGTCGTGAAATAGGATATGTTGCGTTTGGCTCATTTGGGGTGAAATCTCTTTTAGGGAACATCCCGGGGCTTTTTTACTTTTTGTTCAAACGGATTTCGCCCCCTCAATAAATCTTTTGACCTTCTCATTATCCTTCTTTCCAACCGCGGATTCAACGCCGGATGAAACATCAACCGCATATGGTTCGACCATCTCAACCGCCTTCTTCACATTCCCTGGGTTCAATCCGCCGGCAAGTATCAACGGCAGGTTAATTTTTTCATTGATTTTTTTGCTTAACTCCCAGTTATGCACCCTGCCTGTTCCTCCGGCACCGCTTTCTGTTTTCGTATCCAGGACAACGCCGCACACGCCGGCGTTTTCGTAACCTCTGATCTCACCCGCTATCTCATCCAGGTTCCTTTCATTAAACCGGTCCTCTTCAATGTGAATTACCTTAATTATCCTCACCCCCAAAAATTTTTTTATTTCAGATACGAATTCATGAGACTCATAACCCTGCAGTTGTATTACATCCGGGCGTAATTCGTGCACGATCCTGACGGCATCCTCGATGGTCCGGGGCATTATAACGGTCACTGTTGAAACAAATACCGGCACGGACGAAAGAATTTCTTTTGCTTTCTCAACCGTTATTCTTCGAGGAGTTTTAACAGGGATTTCAACCACGACTCCAACAGCATCTGCTCCTGCTTCGGCAGCAATTAATGCATCCTCTTTGTTTGTTACCCCGCAGATTTTTACTCTTGTCATCATTTTTTATAGTAATACAAACTATATATCTCTTTTTGGTAAGGCATTATGGGGGCTGAAAGTATGTGAGATTGCTTAGCAATCTCAATACACAAAATTGCTTTGCAATTTTGATTGCCCCCATCATTCATTCTGATGATCAACCTTTCTGAAGGTTGTTTTTATATTTCGCCGCAACATCTGCCACATGCTCCTTGGTCAAGCCCGGGAAACTCTTTTTTAACTCCATATAGATATCATTTACAGCCCTGTTGTCAATTTTTGCCCCAAAAGATTTCCTCATTTCAATTGATGAATAAATAGCAATGTTTATCCTGCTTTCTTTTTCTATCTCTTTTCTGATTTTTTGTTTTATATCCATTTTTTAGTTACTATAGTTTATATATAATTTTTTAGTCAGGATCCAATTTTTGACGCTTTTTTCGATCATAAGACGTAAATAATCCGCCAAGACCTGCCGTAAATATGCCCGCTAAAAGTAAAAACACCGATTGAATACCTGTTGTATTGCCCGTAATCGATCCGATGATCATAAGTAAGCCTCCGAGGAAAAATATAGAACCAAGAACAATAAAAGTTGACCCCAGGAAAGCAAATGGCCCGATCTTGCCTTTTTGAACTTTTGATCTGATCGCTAAAGAAACGTTACCTCCGAAAACAAGATTATAAACAACCATCCCTGGGATGCCTAAGAACAGCCCAAGAAGTGAGTATAGGAAGCCGTTTTTTCTTGTTTTAGAATCCCTGTAAATATCCAATGCGGCAAGGACCGAAACAGGGATCCATATAAAATAGATTAAATATTCTATCATTCTCATTAAATTTGATTTTTATTGTACTGAAAACTGTATCCAGTTTTCAATGCTAAAAATTCCATTGGAATTTTTTATTGTACCAGAGAGTATGTGATTTTTTCCTGCTCATAACTATACTCAATCTAAATATTTTTGTCTAACGCATGGTGTGTGTTTAAGACACTTCGTGTCTTACACATACAAAACACATGGTGTTTTGTATAGTTTACCCCCATTCATTCTGATGATCAACCTTCTCAGAAGGTTGTTTTATATCCATTTCTATCTTGCAGAATGTGCGATTCTCTCTACCTCTTCCTTTCTTGAGATAGCATAAGATTTATTGTTGTTATGGGAGGCATTGATGATTTCATCCGCCAGAGCATTCTCGATACTCTGTTTTGACATATACGATGCCGCAAAAGCCCCCAGTGCCAGATGCTTTAGCGCGAAGTCTATCTTTCTCTGCGGCGAAACATCCACCGGCTGAGGATATTTGATACCCCCGTAGATTATTACAGTACTTTCTTCTCTCGGGCCGGCATTGGATATTGCGTCAACAAGGACCTGGATGGGATTTTTCTTTTCCCGTCTTTCAATTATCTTGAATGCCCCCCTTATGATATTCAAGGCATTCTGTTTGTTTCCCGTATTTCCGCCGTCCCTGATAAACTTACCCTGAACCTTTTTTGAACCGTTTCCCGATCTCATCAGCTTGTTTGCCAGACGCTCAACAACGCTTATCTTTGACTTTTCAAACTGCTTTTTTGTATTCCTCCCCCCGGTGTGCGGCAGGTACACGGGTTTAAGGCAAATATATTTTGCCAGACTCTCCTCCCTTACTTCCACCCCGTCAAACGACCAGATTCCAAATAACTTTATATCCATCTTAGCATAATTTTTTAAATCCCATGCTCTCCGCATTCTGCCTGAAGCATCTTCTGCACACATACATTGCACACATACATACTGTACTTTTTGATCACGCCCCTGTATGTTCCACAAAGGTTACACTTGGGACGCCATATATTTTTCTCATCCATTATCTTTGTTTATTAAATATTTAAATATAAAAATTTAGTAAAAGCCAACTAATTGATTAAGTTTCTTATGAGATGCACCGGAATCAATCGACTCGACAGCCAATTCCAGACCGTAATCAAGGTCATCCGCCAATCCCCCGACCATTATACCGGCGGCGGCATTCAGCAAAACGATATCCCTCATTGCTTCCTGCTCTGCCCCTTCAAGGATATCCCTGATTATCCTTGCGTTCTCTTCGGCGTTTCCCCCCGAGATGTCCTGGGCATTTGCCTTTTTCAGTTTAAAATTTTCGGGTTTTATGAAATACGTATTAACTTTACCGTCACGCAATTCGGAAATTTTTGTCCTTCCGATCGTGGAGATTTCATCCATGCCGTCCATACCGTGAACAACCATTGCCCTCTCCAAGCCCACCAATTTTAATACAGTCGCCAGTTTTTCGGTTAAATTTTCATCATAAACTAAACACGGTTCTTATCCCAATCTGGGTGCGTGCGGGCATAACATACTTCATCGCCTTATGAAACACCGGGGCGAACATGAATCCGATGCCTATTTCCTCAATGCATCTTTTAACATCCCCTGGAGGGCGGTCTATCTTAACACCCAGCGCTTCCAGGACATCTGCCGACCCGCACTTTGAGGTCACGCTTCTGTTCCCGTGCTTTGCTATCGGGATTCCGCATCCTGCAACAACAAACATCGCAGCGGTAGAGATATTGAATGTCTTTATCTTATCCCCCCCGGTGCCGCAGGTATCAACCAGGATTTTATCCCCCACATCCGGGTGAATGTTTTCTGCAAATTCCCTCATTATCGTGCAAAAAGACGCTATCTCTTCAGGGGTTTCGCCCTTCAACCTTAACGCAACAAGAAAAGCAGCAATCTGGGCATCACTCGCGTTTCCGGACATGATCTCCTTCATCGCCTCTTCTGCCTCATCTTTCGACAAATCTCTTTTCTCCGCCAACTGCCGGATAAATTCCTTCATTTTTATCACTTAATTTTTATTATTTTTATAATCAATTTAAATAAAATAATCAAATAAAATGGCGATAAAAGAATACACGAGTGTGATAGAGGTCGCGGGACCTTTGATGTAACATTATCTTTTTGAATCAGAAAAAGAAGTTCTTTATTTTTAGTAAAATTGCTAAAAATCTTTTTTGAAAATAAAAAGTAAAACGGACTCCGTAAAAAGATTTTTATTTACAGAATGTGTAATAATAAATTAAATTTAAGAAGGTCTGGTTAGAACCTCAAAGGTTGTTATAACTTTTGAGGAATAGGTATGTGTATTAAATTATAAAACAAAGCAAAAATGACTAAAAAGAGGTATATAAAAGGCGCAGTAGTAGTTGGTTTTATATTTTTTATTTTGGTGATTGCTACTGGAATGGCAAATCTTGCAATTGCTGAACCGTATATGGAGAATGCAGAACAAACAATAATCGAACTTTCTGGAGAAGAAATATTAGTTCAAGAAGCAAAAACACCTAAGATATCTTTAGAACTCCAAAAAGCATTAAAAACAAAAAACTCAGAGGATAAGGTCATTGTTTGGGTCTTCTTCACAGACAAAGGCATTTACACGCAAGATGAGTTTGAAAAGGCATTTGATGGATATAAAGCAAAGTTCCCAGAGAAAGTGCAGAAAAGAATGCTCGGTTTTAGGGATTTGCCTGTTAAAGAAGAATATATTGATAAAGTCAAAGCACTTGGAGTTAAACACAGGGCAACTACTAAGTGGTTGAATGGGATAAGTGTTGAGTGTTCAAAATCCGATATATCAAAGATTGAAAAGCTGCCATTTGTTAGAGAGATTGAACTTATTTCTGAAAATATTTCGGAAGAGATATCGATAGATGATAAAAAACCTAATGAGAAAAAACAAAAAGATACGCAATTAGCAGTAAAACCCACACCTGTACAGGACATTACAAATATCAATGGAGTTGATATTAAGAAGTTCAAGGAATTAAAGGTTAATGTATCAAAAAAAGGGTTAGGTCAGAGCGAATTAAATAAATTACAATTAAATAATAACAACCAAAAAAATACAAAACAGGATTCTGGGGGTGTAGTGACAACTTCTGGAACTTGTTATGTATGCGATACATACTTTACTAATGATGAAGGCGTAGTGACTGAAGAAGTGTATAATACTGATGACTATATAGACCACCACACATATGTTTATTGCGATCACGGTGCTCATTTTCATGATGTGTTTTATTCGCCCGAGGGTTATTATGGATATGGATATGTGCAATTACCTTATGAGGGATATTGGCACATAACTATGAGGATGCCTATCAAAGGATATCCCGCAGAAAATCTTCTTGGGCAATGGATGACATACATGTACTTAGATTATTATCTTGCTGGTAGTGACTCCTTTATGATGAAGTTAGATTATGGGAAAAATAAATGGGCATTGGATATGGTTGAGATCCCAGAACTTCATGATAGAGGGTATCTTGGTGAGGGTACAAAAATTGCTATAATTGATGATGGATATACACCAACTCACGAGGTATTTCAGAATTTGAATGTTGTTAGAACATGGAATTATACTCATAAAGATGGAGGATCCGCAGACGGGGGGTCACATGGCACTATGACATTGTCCGTACTTGCAGGTTATAAACCCGGAGAACTTGTAGGTCCGGCGTATAATGCAGATTATTTGATTGCGAAGACAAAAGTAGATTATATAGAGATAGATTACTGGATTGAAGCGGTTGAATGGGCAACTGATAATGGTGCAGATATAATAACAAGTCAGATAGTATTCATCAAACCAAATGAGGTAGATAATGCAGCAGATAGTGCTGTAGAAAGCGGGGTAGTTCTTGTTACTTCAGTTGGGAATTCTCCTGGACAATGGATTCGTGGTCCAGCATCATCATTTAACAGCATTTCGGTTGGTGCCGTAGACGAAAATCGTAATCGTTGGGTTAAAGATGAAAATGAGGGGAGCGAATACGGTAGAACGCAGTGTGATGGTCTAATAAAACCAGATGTTATAGCTCCAGGAGCAAATGTCTATGTGGCAACCAGATATGGGGATTATAATTATTCAAGTGGAACAAGTTTATCTGCGCCACTCACAGCAGGTGTTGCCGCATTGCTACTCCAATCGCATACAGATTGGACACCCAATCTTGTTAAGGATGCATTAAGGAGAACGGCAGAGGTTCCAGAAGGTAAACCAAAGCCTGATCCAGAGGGGTATGGTTGGGGTATTGTAAATGGAACTTCTGCAATGGATTCAAATCCTGATGGAAGTTATGGATGGGAACCATTCAGTATGGGGAATAATGTGTGGTGTTCATATGGCGACAACAACTGGACGCTTAAGATAGAAAGAACCCCTGAAAATATATTCCGGATAGAAGAAGCTGAGTTCGTTAGTGAGTTTGATGGGTATGATGAAAAACACAGATATTTCGAATACATCACAACCCCATTTATTTATTTAGACGGGGAGGAAAAAACGCTGAGCGATGCTAAACTCATATCCGGCCCGCGAAGAATTCAGACAGCAACAGGCTCTTGGAGGTATGTGCAGGCATATTACAAAATAAGTGATGCAACTATAAAGGTCCGATATGGACTTTATGATAGCGAAGATGATGCAACTATATCGGTATCGCCAGTATACAAGAGTGAGGCACCACATGATGTGCAGTTTTTATGGTATTATGATGTGAATGTGGATGGAGATTATTCCGATGATTATGTAGAAAAACATGATACAGGAGAGATACTTTATTACGAGACGTATTTATATCAGCAGGGAAGCATGACGTTCAAAGACAAAAGTAGCGATGTTCACATAATAACAACAGCATGGGGGGATCCAAAAACATATGCGTTGCGATATGCCAGTGACATGTATATGACAGATCCTGACACGCAACTTAACGGCGAGAACATCTACTGCAAAGATGTGGTTGGGGCATATAAGAGTAAGGTGTATAGTGGCGTTACATCTGCTCATCCTGGTGAAGATCTTTACTGTATACAGGATTATTAACTTTGTGTTATGAAATGAAAAATGATAAACCATTAATTATTTTAATCGCGGTAGTGGTAATGCTGTGGTCGGGGTGTGTGGAACATGAGGACGATACTTCAACGAGTCAAACAAATTTGACGAATGCTACAAATGCTGCAGCACCCGATATAAGCGATATCAATAAATCAGAACTTGGTAAAGAAAATGAGAGCAATGTATCCCACATCCCCCAGAATATCTCTGGATCAAATAAGGATTTAGAGGTTGTATATCTTATGAATATAAGCAGTGACAGATACAACAAAAGTTTTTCAATTTCAAATGTTCCTGAACAGGAAACATTTGTTTTGAATCATATAATATCAAAAGATCACCCAAATATTTTTTGTTCCGGAGTAGAGCCGCCGTATCCTTTAATACTAAAGAACATAAGCATAAATGAATCAATACTCATAGATAAAAGGAGGATAAAATCCGAGCACAACCATATTTTCATACCTGAAAATACAATAAAATATGTAATAGATACCGGATATATACCGGTAAACGTGAAGCATTCGTTGCCATTTGGTAACTATTATGCCTTACCATATAAGGGGGAGATAACCTTTTTGGGTGAGGATTATTATATCTATGATTTTGATCTTACAGAAAAGAGTATGAGTATTGTACGCGGAGAGTTTTTTAACACAGCGGGTAATCCACCAAGAATTAATTATGTAAATTATTCATTTGAACCAAGAATGGCAGATAATAGTGTTATTCGCTTTGGAGAAACCTCTGATTATGAACTATCGAATCCTTTCTGTTATTTGACGGAGGCAAAAAGCAAAAACCTAACTAAGGAATTATGTTGTATTATACTCTGTGATCGTTATCCTGGGGAAGTGAAGGATATATATTACGGTGAGGATTATAAGTACGACATATCAATAGATGATATTGAGTTGTATTATGTTCAGCTGTATGGTGCCGGAGCATCTCTGTTTGTACATGGTTTTGTTTACAATACCTCCTCAAGCATTACCCTAGAAGATTCCGAAACCCACGGTGACTGGATGATTCATCTGGGAGTATTGCCGATGAACGAGTCGTATGTTGATAAATATAAAAAATTGACATCTGAGGATTTAAGAAGGAATTATATCTTACGGAACATCACCCTGACATATCAAAAACCCATAACTTTGAGAGAAGGTGAAGCCCTAAACCTGGATGAGATATTGCCTGGTTTTTAGGAGATTCAATAAAATGTCTTTATCCTGTCCCCCCGGTGCCGCAGGTATCAACCAGGATTTTATCCCCCACATCCGGGTGAATGTTTTCTGCAAATTCCCTCATTATCGTGCAAAAA
>MCBC01000148.1 GCA_001723855.1 Candidatus Altarchaeales archaeon WOR_SM1_86-2
GAAAACTCAAAAAATAATGGCCAATTATGAGCTAAAACAGTTGCCAGAGAATCCATAACTGAATTTCTGATAAAACCTATTACGAAAAATGGGCATAGTTACGGATTTAAATAATAAGTTATTTTCAATCATAACCTAATCATCACAATTTTCATACAAATCAGGAGTAAAAATGCAGTTATAAATTTTTGTTCAATCAGACATTTATTTTTGTTAATAAATTTTATATTATCAGATACTGTGTCTAATCAACCTTTTTATGCCTTTCCATAATTCATCCCCTCCATAATTCTCTGTGTTTATTGCACGATGTGTGGTTGCAAATCTGTAGATATTGCAATTTACATCAAGCGCGGTCAACCAACCATCGGGCTCCGCCAGAAGTGCAATTGGCTGAGCAGGAAGGAGCGTTGCTTGTATAATCCTTTTGTTAGTGATCTCGATCCCATAAATGAATCTGTCAGATCCCGCCGTGTAAAGAACAGTCGCATCTTCTGTGAAAACGAGCGCCGTCACCTCACCCTGATGAAGGGTTAGCTTCGCCTCCAATTCACCGTCACTGCATCGCCAAAGTAAGACTTCGCCATTAATATTTCCACTTGCAGCTACATTACATTGCGGATCTAGCGCAGCAGCTGTACCCATCAGCGTGTGAGGGTTTTTCCGCCACCACTCTTCTCTTATGTGATGATTTTTCCGCCACCACTCTTCTCTAAAGAAGCTCACTTCTCCACTATGGTAAACACTAAACACAGACAGTGGCTTTCCAGCAACTGCCAGAGCAGAAATGCCCGGTCTATCCAGATAGGTATTGCTTGGTAGCGAAAACTCCTTTACAGAATCTCCTTTTCCAAGAACAGCTATTTTGTCATCTTGGGTTCCTCCAATGCCGAGGGGGGTGCCCTGCCAGCCGGTACAGGATGTAAAGTCCACCTCAGCTAATGTGTGAACCTTGGCTGCCTTGCTACCTTGCCATATTACAGCGGTTCCATCTTTGTCCACAGTAAGCGCCAAGTTAGCCTCGATGACAGCAACACCAGATATTGCTTGTGTGTGTGGGGATTTATTAATAGCTTTGATTATGCCTGAGGGCAAGATGAAAAGGATTTTATTTCCTGTTATAGCGTGGCCGGCTAGTCGTGTTCCCCGAACTCCAATAGCACCTCCTCCACCAGGATAAATCGCTCCCATGGAAAGTGAGCCGCCTGGCTCCCACTGCTGGAGTATCGATCCACTGTCCCAGTCAAAAAGTGTTAAAGCACCTGATTTTTGGCCAAATATAAGTCTTTTGTTGTCAGAAAGAGACATCATTGCTCCGGGGGGATGGTAGCGTAGACTCTCAATCGTGGCAGAACTCTTGGTTTCTATGTGAATCCTGTCGTCGACGACTATTCTGTGCAACTTGCTGTACATATCGTATGCAAAAAACACTGAGCCTTCAAATGCTCTGCATAAAGCATATAGCGGCTTAGTTAAAGTGGTATCTATCTGCATGCCGGTCCGAGGATCATATGCTGTCAAATATCCCTGGTGGTTGGCTACGATCAATACATTCCCATCAGAAGACAGAGCCACCTTCGCAACCGAGCCAGATACTTGGAGAGTCGCAAGAATCTCACCAGTTTCCCCAGCACATACTTTGACCTTCTTATGTCCGCCCCCGACTATTAAAAGGTTCGAACAGGGAGAAAAATCAATTCTACATGTGCTATATCCTCTGTTAACGTGGATAAAGATCTCTGAATTTCGCCACACTTCGTATCCACTGAGAATATCAATTTTCATACAGGCGCCTGCTCTGGATACCAATATTGATTCATCGTCTAGAAATGTGCAGAACTCTGCGGAGGGCCAATGGAAAGATTTACCGCCAAAATACTCGTCATACAATTGCCGGTACATACCAACTTTGACATCCCAGAGAAGAACGCGACCATCATCACCTGTGGATAGGGCTCGCCGCCCATCTTTGGACAATGCTACCCATGTCACTACCCCCTTATGAGCGCCAATGATCCAGATGGGATGTTGCTTACCCACCTGCCAATACCCAACACATCCATCCTCTCCTCCTGAAAGAAAATGTTTGCCCGAAGGCGATAATGTAAATGTGGTCACACCGGAGGAATGTCCGGGAGTGGGAGGAGTATTAAGTATCTTGTCAGTAACGATGAGCCCTCCTTTAAGTCGCTTTATATCAGACTTACGCAGCGATGTTGTGATTTTACCAGTTGAGACACGGTCAGTATAATTAATGATTTCTTGCGAGATAGTTTTAGGAAACCGTCTGACCAATTGGTTTCGTTCGACAAGAAGATCGAACATTCCTTGTAGTTGCTGCATTAACTTACCTGACTCATTACTCTTTGCAGTATCAAGAAATTGAACAGCATGATGAATGTTGGATAGTAAGTCAAATATGCCAAAATACTCATTTGGACCGTCCGGCATGATGTGAGTTTTGCGGATCGAACAAATGGCTTCAAGATAAATAAAGTCAGTGTATAGAGATTCGAGTTCTTTATATTTGTATGCATGAAGAAGATGGAAAGGCAATTCATTTAGCGAACGAGGGGATGCTCCTATCCATTGTCTGTCACCTCCCGAATCCGCATTTTTACGGAAGTATTCGGCGAGATCGCGGTGGGCGCATAGTTTGTAGTCACCGGCCAGGTATAGTCGTGCAATGGCTTCACCAAGTTGTTGATGATAGAATGTTAGTAGTGCTGTGCCATCAATGTCCCGCTCGGTGAGATACGGTTCCATGTCAAAGTACAGGCGCGACCAGACTACCACCGGGAGTCTCTTTTCTGGTGGCTCATAGTAGGCGCGTTGAATAAAGTCCTGGAAGACATCTTCATTGAGGGAAAGCACATCCAGCATTTCGTCTTCAGAAAGGCCATTTTTCGCTGCTGCCAGGTATCCCAAGCTGCGTGAGACCATTATCCTGCCGTGATTAGTATCGGATGAAAGTCGTTCAAATAGATCACAAATGATCCCTGGAATATCTGAACTGAGTTCTGTTTTTTTGGTGTATGATTTCCACCGTCGCGCTTCCTCAAAAGCCAACTTGAGGTATAGTGGCAACCCACAACCAGCAAATTTATCCAAGACCTCGTTCCACTGATGATCCTGAAGTGTCCTCCCCACATCTTCAAACCAGAGGCCTAACAACTTGCTACCCTCATTCAATGGCATCGGCTCCATTTCAATGCGGTTCGTTTCAGGGAGTTTACCCTCCAGTACTGAGAGGCATTCACCGGGCAGGGTCGAGACAATAAGGCGTACATGCTCGGGCAGTTTAGCAGATAACCATAACAGGTTGCGAGCGTTGTTGGCGTCAGAGAGCTGGTCTAGCGCGTCTAGGAACACGATCAATGGCTTTCCTTGGGTGGACAACGCCAGCCGTTTTTGGAATTCCTGAACAAGTTCTCTGTATTCAGCTGGGGTTGTGGATTCGTCTGCCCCGTAGCGGCGTGAAATCTGGCGGCACAGACTCTCTAGTAATGCTCTACCGTCTGACGACCTCGGCGTCGCACCGATGAAGCGAAAGACGACCTCAGTATTGGGATAATTCTTGAGAATCTCTTTGACTGCACGAGCAGTAAGTGCCGTTTTCCCCGTTCCAGACGCGCCAAATACTGCCAGTGGATGACGATCATCTCCTTTTATGTAGTCAGCGATAGTTTGCAGAATGGCAGTCCGTCCGGTGAAGAATCTTGCCCTTTCTTTGCCGAATGTCTCATGATCTGAAATCTCCTTCTCCAGTGGATCAACCTCCTCAATCTTCGCTACCTCTTCAAGAATTATCCTTGAAAGGGAATTGTAAACATTCTCACACAGCTTATCGAGGTGGTCGGTTGTAACCCCACTTCCTGTCCACTTCGCCTCGTAGTTGTGTACATTTCCGGGTAGCATGCGACTCAAACATTCTTTTAGATTATTCATCTGTTTGTTTGCACCCCCGTCAAGATTTCCCGTCTTATCCATATCAATGAAGTCCTTTGCACTCGGATCAAGAGGCAAATCCTTGATTTTTCGGAAAAAGCAGAATACGTGTTCATTAGCATCCGGAACCTTCAATCCGTGGATGATCTCCTGTTCTGTAGCAGATGCGGTGTATTTAACTCGCTTATCAGGTTTAATTTCTGAATTCTTTATCGCTTCAAGAAGGATGGAACGCAATTTATGTTCTACTGGCTCCCACTTCGCTGAATCAGTGAATTCATCAGTTCTGGGTTGCAAACAGTAGACAGGGGGCAATGCGTTATCATCGCGCCTGTACCAGTGGGCGAGCAATTCTCTACTCTTTCTATCTGAAACATTCCGCAAAATCTCTTCAAATTCTTTTGCAGGAATCTCGTACGGCAGTGGACGCCAACCATAGCGGTCTCCCAAGAGCACAATAAAGTTAGGACGAGGTGTGACCTTCTGGCAGCGGTTAATCTCCTCCATACATATCTTCATGGTCTGCTGATCCAGGGCTGCTTCTTCTCTTACACCCCAGCGCAGGTCAATCACCTGGAATCTGTAGCCGTGCTGCATGCAGAGTTCTCGTAATCTGGGAAAGACCCTTTTCTGTAACGCATTCCTTTCTTCCTTCAGGTCGGTGAAGGTGGAACTTACAAAGATCCGGAATGTCTTGGTTGATTGCACCATTAGTTAGTTATTTATCGTGATTACATTTATATTGAAATTTGAATAGTATTCACAATAAATAAATTTAGGTGATTAAGTAAAATCTGCATCAAATCGCTTATAGATCATATTAAACATCTTATTAAATATATTTTCACCTCTATTGTTGAACCGAAATTCCATTTCTTTTAAATAGAGGTAATAGTTGTTCTTATTGATGCCGTGAAATTTCAGCGGAAGGTTCGCGAAGAATTGAGCAGGAGGTATGCAAGCAATCGTGATGCATTTCTTCGTGAACTTAAGGAGAAATATAGGCGTATGCAGAAACAGAGAGTTGATGTGGAGGTTAGATAGCATTCCTTTGTGCGTATTTTGTGCATGTTTGATGTTAAATTTCACCCCCTCAGGTAAAAGATTATCCAGCGTTTTAAGTGCCCTCAAAAATTTCCGATAACTCCTCGATTTTCGAACATCTTCATTTTTATCTTTCAATGCCTGAGTGAGCGGTTCCACCGCCCATTTATCCCCTATCTTTCCAAGAGCCCATGATGTTTTCTTCCGAACATGGTCATTTTTATCCTTCAGAGCCTGAGAAAGAGATTTCAGTGCCCTTGCACCCCCTATCTTTCCAAGAGCAGGTGCTGCTTTCTCTCGAACATCTTCAGAATATTCATCATCCTTTAAAGCATGAATGAGGGGGTTCCACCGCTCTTACATCCACGTCTTTCCAAGAGCATATAGTGCACAATTTTGAACCGCCGCCACTTCATCATGCAGAGCCTGAATGAGATGCTTGACTGCCCGCTTATCTCCTACCTTTCTAAGAGCACATGCTGCACTCACTCGGATATCGTCACTCTTATACTTCAATGCCTTTATCAATCCTCCAACATCTTTCTTAGATTCCAACTATTCCACATTCAGTGGCCCGAATAAAAAGTCAAATACTCCCATCTTTACTTTGTTTAGTGGTTGTTTTTCTTTTCTATGATTTGAAATAATCATGTATTGCATCTATACCTTTTTCCGCAATTTCTGATGGAGGTTGTTTAAGCGGATTTCTACGCACATCAAGTACAGTTAAATTTGTCAACCGGGAGATTTCTTTTGGGAGCGAGGTTAGTTGATTATCAGACAAATACAATTTAGTTAAATTTGTCAACCGGGAGATTTCTTTTGGGAGCGAGGTTAGTTGATTATCAGACAAATTCAATACAGTTAAATTTGTCAACTGGGAGATTTCTTTTGGGAGCGATGTTAGTTGATTGGCAGACGAATACAATTCAGTTAAATTTGTCAACTGGGAGATTTCTTTTGGGAGCGATGTCAGAGGGTTATAAATCAAATTCAATACAGTTAAATTTGTCAACCGGGAGATTTCTTTTGGGAGCGATGTTAGTTGATTACCATACAACTCCAATCTAGTTAAATTTGTCAACTGGGAGATTTCTTTTGGGAGCGATGTTAGGTCATTATTATACACATACAATTCAGTTAAATTTGTCAACCGGGAGATTTCTTTTGGGAGCGATGTCAGACGAATACTACGCAACTTCAATTTAGTTAGGTTTTCCAGTTGCAGGATGGCCTGTGGGAATTCTTTTAATTGTACAAGATATAAAGCCAGGGCAGTTACTTTTTGATTTGAATCTGTTTTGTAGCCTGTTGAATACCTGTCCATTTCTCCTTTAATTTCTGTTAATTCAATTCCAATCTCTTTTTCTAATTGTTTAATGATTTGTAAATCAGTGTCCCTATTAACACCCTTCTTTCCGAACAATTTATCGAATATTCCCATTTTATTTATTGTCTATTGTTGTGATCACCACATACTCTTACCGTGGTCGATTTATGGTGGACGGATGAAAAAAACATTCAACCGTATGTTAATTATTTACTTTGATTATTTAAATTCATTTTGTCTTTTACCTTCTGATAATATTTGATGTGTTCTTCGACTAACGATTGGGACAGCCCTGTGAGGAAGCATATCTTTTCAACTAAATAACCTGCTTCATAAGATTCAATAATTCTGTTATGGTCATCAAAATATTTGTCAACCCGTTCAGGGTGGTGATTTATCCGTCTTGCGACTTCCTGAGTTAGCATTCCCTGATACCTGAGATATAGAGCTACATCTTTATGCGTCAGGGTTCTACCCAAATCAAAGATCGTTCCGGCATGTGGCAGCACCTCTCCAGGGTGATCTTCATTGTATTTCTTAACTGCATTACCAATTGTAGTTTGTGTAACGCATAATAACATGCCCACGGTATTAAATGAAAGTACACTTCATTGGGAATATGCTTCTTTTAGTATTCTGGCAACGATCAGAGGCCGCACATCCATAATAGATTTCCCATCCGCCAACAGCATAATTTCTTCTGGCGTTATTAATGTTATTATTGCGGGCTTTAGCTTAACATTGGCTATCGATGTGCCGTATCCAAATTTTTCGTGCTTATCAATGCCTATAACCATGGTCTGGTACGGCTGTAATCTCTCTTTTTCTAATGTGAACTCATTGATTATGTTCAAGAATCTTTCTATCAGCACATCTGCTACGACTACCATATTCTCAAACCCGAAATTTGTCATCAATTCTCTCTTCAATGCCGAATGCAGGGTCTTTTCACATAAAGGTCCATAAATCCTTTTATTACTTAAACGCTTACTGTTTTCTTGGTCCATTTTATCATCTCGCTTTTTTTTAAAGATACAAGAAGCCCGCTATCATAAAAATCCAATGTTTTATGGAGGGCTTCTTTAAAATATGAATCATTATCAAATCCTTCATAGAGTTTGATGTATTCCCGGATAAGATTGGGTGTTAAGCCAGTCATTCTGGCTATCGAGTATTCGCTGTCACCTTTGCGATATGAAATACCGATTCTGAGGAAGTCTTTGATGTAGGTCTCAACGCAGCTTAATTCATGACATGTTCTTTCAGAGATTTTAGTCTCAGGAACACCTTGAAGAAACAGTTTGAGGATAGGGGCTTTATGACTTATTCCCCTGCCAGAGTCTGTAAAGTCTGCTCTTGTTTTAACCTCAATTCCCCACCCCTTCAGTTCTTTAATATATGCAGATACTGTACTCCTATCAATAAATAGGATATCTGATATATCCTCATGCGCCAAGCATCCACCAGAGTCCACTGCCTCATCAGTTATGCGTTTAATAACTCGCAATTTGAGTTCTTTCAAACCATTCCTTTGCCTGTGTTCAGCATCATCTGGTGCATTAACCGTCAACTTTGCTGGAACATATTCGCAGTTCTTTAACGGCTTACCCGCAGGTTCAGTATTTTTAACAACATATCGAGTTATCTGCCCATCCTGTCGCGAGTCAGGATTTAAAATCGTCCTCAAATACACACCATCTGAAGCAAGAGATTCAGCAACAACCGGGCTGAATTTATATCTGCCCTCAAAATGGTTTGTAAGCATGGCTTTCAGGGTTTTACTATTAAGCCTATCTTTCACAGGTATTGTTTTCATGGTAATCACCTCTTTTATTTTTACTTCTAATTATATTTTACACCAATTAATCGATATTGGTGGAGACATGTGGTGATTACCACAATTGTAAATACAAAATATATTCCCTTTTAAAATGTGGGTGTAATTGAGATTATGACAAAAACAACCACACCCACAAATATTAATGAGATTCAAAATATAAAAACATCTGGAATAACGATCAACCAGATATTCTCAGATCACTGGGAAGATTTACAGAGAGCACAAGAAGGAACAAAACAGGGTAGGATAGATAACTTTTATTTTTTTCTTTTAACTCTAAATAAGAATAATGGATGTGGATGTAGAGGGGGTGATCAAAGAAGGTGAGGGTCAGGAACTGGAGTTCAAGAGATCCCTTGCGGAAAGAAAGGAGATTCTTGAAACTATTTCGGCATTTGCGAACTCCAATGGAGGGAGGATTTTTATTGGGATAGAGGAAAACAAGGACGGCTCCGTAAAGGAAATAGTTGGGATTAAGATCAGGGGGAGGGAGATAGAGAACATGAGTAATGATATCAAGCAGAATACTGATTCAGTGGTTTATCCTTCCATTGAGGTGAAGGAGATTGAAGGAAAGCCAGTCCTGGTTGTGGAGGTGAAAGAATCCCCACTTAAACCAGTATTTGTCAAGATTGGCGGAATACCGGTGGCATTTAAGAGGGTTGGGAAGACAAACCAGAAGATGGATGCGAATGAATTAAGAAGGGTTATTTCAGAGGGCAGGGAATTCCTCTGGGATTCCCAGGTATGCGAAGAAGCGAGTTTGGATGATATTGATGAAGAAAAGGTAAAGTGGTTTCTGAGAAAAGCAAAATATGAGAGGAATTTTGATGTTGACCCTGAAACGCCGGTGGATGAGGCACTGGAAAGACTGGAGTTGATGAAAGAAGAGCAGTTAACTAACGCTGCCGTTCTGTTATTTGGGAAAAAACCACAGAGATTTTTCCTGAAGGCAAAAACAAGATGCGCTCGTTTTAAAGGAACAGAGCCGCTGGAATTTATTGATATGAAAGTTTTTGGAGGAAATGTTATTGATCAAAGAGATGATGCACTTGGATTTGTAAAAGAGCATATTAAACTGCACGCAAAAATAGTTGGGACTGAAAGAAAAGAGGATTGGGAGTACCCGATAGAGGCCGTAAGAGAAGCGATTTCAAACGCGATATGCCACAGGGATTATGAAATATCAAGCAATGTCCAGATTAGAATATTTGATGACAGACTTGAGGTATGGGGTTGCGGCCCCTTACCAAAACCACTTAGAGTGGAGGATTTGAAAAGAAAACACCCCTCTGTTTTAAGGAATGACTTAATAGGTAGCTGTTTTTTCCTGATCAAGTTCATAGAGGAATGGGGAACGGGAACAAACAGGATTATCAACGAGTGCTTAAATCACGGCTTGCCAGAACCCTTATTCGAACTGATTGCAGAAAATCTTGTTGTAACTTTTAGGAAATATAAGATTACAGAAGATGTACTGAAAGAATTAAATGAACGGCAGAAGAAAGCGATTGACTTCCTAAAAGAAAGAGGGATGATAACTAACAAAGATTTACAGAAATTGTGTCCTGGTGTGACAAGAGAGACGCTAAGAAAAGATTTGAAGGCTATGATCGGCAAAAAAATCATTACTAAAAAAGGTAGGAAAAGAGGCGTGTATTACGAACTTATATGATTATGCCAACTTTATGCCAACTTTATGCCAACTATCGCAATCTCCTATTTAATTATCTATGGGATTGAATGAAAGACAAAAGAAGGCAGTGGAATATGCTAAAGAAAAGAACAGAGTACCGAATATGGAATATCAGGAAATCAACAAAATCTCAAAACCAACTGCAACAAGAGAACTAAAGGAACTTGTGGAAAAGAAAATATTTATCCGATATGGTGGAACGGGAAAGGGTACTTATTATGTTTTATTTGAAAGGGCTCATAAAGGGCTCAAAAGTAAAAACTCAACAGAAAGAATCGTTCTCAAAAAGAACGAAAAAAGAACGAAAAGAAATGGGATATATGAACAACAGGAGATTATCTAAAATAATCATTTCTTCCCCTTCTTGGCCAGGAAACCCCTCATGTTGTGGTAAATGACAAACGCATTCCTCAACTTCTCTGAATCCGTTGACCCTAATTCATCCATTTCTTTAAGCAGCTCATACTGCTTCTCATTGAGGGTTACCATTACTTTCTTTTTCATTGTTTTTTGATTAAACTTTCTTTAAAAGTTTATTGCTTGAATATTACCCAGAACTTAATAAATATCCAACGATACATTTCAAATTCCTTCGGAATTTGATGTATCAAAAATCGCAAAGCGATTTTAGGATATCTGCAAGTTCTTCGTAGGGGTCTGATGGCGGCTCCGGAACGCCATGGGTTTGTATCCTGATGTAGATGAGAGCCATCATCAGCAGGATCGCTAACACCAAAAACACTATTTTTCTCTTATCCATTTTATATTACCCATATATTACTTAAAACTTACTTATTTATTAACAAAAAGTAATATATAAATATAAATGAAAATGAAGAGAACACTGCTGGTTTTATTATTGCTTGCATGGAATGCATCAGCGCTGATTGAATCATCAACACAGGAGCTGACCCCGGGAATAAACAACTTCACCGTTATAGTAGATTGTGGGGAATGTGAGGTTGAGATACTGAAGGAGGTTGAGAGCAAGTATAAGTCCACAAAGACATCCAGCCAGACATCAGAGAAGGTTACAGAGTCGCAGTCAAGTTCCAGTGAAGTATCTGCAACGGATTCAGATTCAGTTACAGATTCAATTAAATCTGCAGATGAGGAGGGGAGGAATAGCTGCGGATGCGTTTACAGGGATGAGGATGGGGCTGAATCACCGGGAACAAAAAGGATATGCTGCGGTTTTGAAGAGGTCATCCCAAAGGTGCTGGAATCAACAAGTGTTGAAAATATAAGCAGCAGTGAGTCTGCAAAGAGTCTAACATCCGGTAATGAAACAGCATTCAAGAAGACCAAGGAAAATCCAGTGGAGGAGACTGAAGTCGAGGATTATTCATTCTATGAAGACATCCCATTTGTTGTTCTCGGACCGTCAAAGAAGAAAGGCACTGGGAGATTTGAGTTCATGGTTTATGTATCCGGTATAGAAGGGGCATACTGGATTCCGGTCAAGGTTGATGGTAAGACAGAGTATGTTGGAGTTCTGTTTAAGAGGCCTGCTGTGAACAAAACAGTTCCGGTTGAAGAGGAACCAGAAGGAAAGCCCAGTTATTTACCCTTCATCATTCTGTTGTGTATTGGAGCATTACTGCTTGCGGTCTGGTATTTTAAGTTCAGAGGAAATAGTCCGGAGTTTGTAAAAAAACTAAAGGAGAAATTAAAGCACAGAGGGGGTGATGAAAGATGATGAGTTACACGCATATAACGTTCGGAATCCTATTTTTCCTTTTGTTTGGATCGGTGCTTGGGATTGAAGCAGATTATACATTGATTGGTGTTGCAGCATTCTTTGCTCTGCTGGCGGACATAGACCACCCGAAATCAGCGATAGGCATGCTATTCTATCCGGTTTCAACATGGATCTCGCAGAGGTATGACCACCGCACTATCACACATTCAATGAAGGTGTTTCTGCCTTTAACCTTTGCTGCACTGATATTCACACCATTCTATGGAGTGGGGGCAGCATTCGCCGTCATAATCGGCTACCTAAGCCATCTGGTAGCGGATGGGATGACAGTAACAGGATGCCCTCTGCTCTACCCGGACCCGAGACCTTTCTGGTTTCTGCCAAAGCAGCTGCTGATCAAGACAGGAGGATGGCAGGAACTTGTAATGTTCGGGATATTCTCCCTGTTTGTCGTGGCACTTTCAGGAGTGAGCTACTTTGGATTCAGGTCGTTAATGCATATGATCATTCCATCATTCCATGGGTCATACTACGATTACTGCAAGTTCTGCGATGGAGACGGTGAAAGGTATCTTTGCAATGTTAATGCCCAGGTCTGCGATGAGAGTGTCTGCGGTGATGCCAGCGGAATCGGTTTAGGGCTCACAATGGGGAACCTTATCCTGTACAGGGATGGGACATACCTTGTGATCAGAGACGCAACAACAAATCAGGTGTCTGTTGACCGGTTAAACGGAGTTTCGATTTCACACCAGAACATGCATTTCCAGAGAAAGCCGTTCACCTATGTAAGGCAGAAGCTGTCCGGGTTCGGCGGATACTCCACTGTAAGCGGGGTTATAGAATACAGCCAGGAGGATTTCTTCTGCGACAACTGCAACGAGTTCATAATCCCCGAGGAGGTGCTTAAGGTGGACGCCCGGAAGATAACCATAAATCACCTGCTGGTCTCGGACTTCCGGAAACCTCAGCTTCACGGGTTTGTTCAGTCAGGTCATTTAGAGATAAAGGAGGTGAGGGTTCAAGATGAAACATGAAGAGCCAGAGAATGGGGGGTCGGAGTTGAGGGGTGAGGTGAAGAAAGAGATTTTGGATTATGTGCGCAAGGGCTATTCGGTTCTGGTTAAAGGCAACCATGGAATAGGAAAGTCCCATCTGTTAACCGAGCTCTGCATGGAAACCCACCCCCAGGATGAGATATGGATGTATTTCCCATACTGCAAGCCCCCAAAGCAGATAATGCTGAAGATAGTTGAGAGGCTTCTGCCGGAGGGCAGGGACAGCGAGGAGTGGAAGATGATCCGCAGGGGAACCCTGCTTGAGTTGACGGAGGAGATCAGGGACAGGCTGCCAGGGGATAAGAAACTGGTTATGGTGCTCGATGAGATACACACCTTGATTGCAACGGCGGCAGCACACTACTATGTGTTGATGAAGGAAGACAACATCATTCTTGTTACAGCGGGCACGTCAAAGTACCTGGACGCTAAATTTGAGAAGCCTGAGTTGAAGAGGTTCTACTGGGATCTGAAGCAGGTTGATCTGCCACCGCTCAGCACCGGGGAGTCGGAGGAGTTGATAGAGAAGTTCTATGACACATATGAGATTCCGAAGACGGATGAGACAGGGAAGGTAAAGAGATGGATCCTGCAGAATGCTAAGGGAAACCCGCTGGGGATTGAAAGAGCGGTTGAGGACCTGTCCAGGGAAGATAATCTGAAGGATCTGGATATAACAAAACATGGTGCAGTCCAGGATGTTGGGGTTAACCTGTTCCCGATCTTTGTTATCCTGATGGTTGTGGTTGTGGCATGGAGGTTCCTTGCAAGAGGAGCGGGGGATATAGATCTGTATGCGTTCACAGGGTTCTTTGGCATAATCTTCTATATCCTTGCAAGATATCTGATGTATAAGAACAGGTGAATTTGCGTGTTTTTTTAATTTTATTTGAAATGAATAAAGAATTTTAAGAGCAGATTAACGGAAGCAGCATATACGACGTTTTGCGATAGCAAAATGTCCTGAAAGGCAAGGGCTGAAAGCCCGCAACGTATATGCTGGGTTATCTGCCGTTGCGGGTTCAAATACAATCACATCATCAATCTATCAGTTACTGTACACTCTTTTACCTTTTGCTTTTCTATCCTTGATTGCATTAACCTGCTCGTCGATTCTACAACACATCCTCAAATATCCCTAAAAATTTCTTCATAGGCATATTAGTATCTGCCCAAATAATATGTTTTTTTAGTTCTTTAATATCTTTATACACAAAATCAGCACCAGCACTTTTTAGTTTTCTAGTAGAAAGAGGAGACGAACCTTTAACAGCAAAGCAGGTTAAACTAGCACTTTTAGCGGATTTAATTCCCAATGGTGCATTTTCAATTACATAACAATTACGAGCAGGAATAAGTAATTTTTCAACAGCTTTAAGATAAGGTTCTGGTGATGGCTTACCGGTTTTCGTTTCCCCACCAGTAACTATTACATCAAATAGAGAAAAAATAGTGGTTTTCGATTTAAATTCTTCGATTGTTTTGGTTACAGAGCCAGTAACCAATCCTAATTTAATATTTTTGGCTTTTAGTAAATTTAATAACTCTACAATTCCAGGAAATATTTTACTCTTGAAAATTCTATGATATGCTTCTTCTTTTCTTTTGACAATAGCTCTTATTAAGTCATCGTCTGGTTCATATCCTTTGTGTTCTTTGAAAATCTCTTTAGCAGTAATCTCTCTTTTTTCGCCTTCTCTCATGTATATCTCTTCTTCACTAACATTTACACCAACTGTTTCAAAGGCTTCCTTCCATGCTTTATAATAAAAAGGCATACTATCGATAATTACACCGTCTAAATCAAAGATGACTGCTTTTTGTTCGGTAAGTGTATCCCATGAGTAATCAAATCTGCTTTGAAATAGATCTAATAAATGTCTTTCAAAAAAAGATCTACCTCTCGCATGAATTAAATAATTATACTCTGCACCTACAAATCTCATAGAATGTTTGGGGTCAAATTTATATAAGCCTAACAAACCTTCAGATTTCTTATTCCTTTTACGAAAGATGTACGTGCGTAGAAGTGGTTCATTATCATAGAAACGAACATTGAAGATTATATTTGAATTTTGTTTAATAACCTCCGCCATGATGCCAATTGAACTCTGGATGAATGGTCTCTTTTTTGGGTCCTTTAATGGATTCCGGATTCTGACCCTAAATATTAATGGGGTTGGGGGATGGAGATCTTCTAAATCGTATCTTAGAGCAGCAGCAAGAGTCTCATAAGTATATAAAGATAGATCAATCTGCTCGGTAGGCTCTAACAAATTGTTATCTTTTATAAATTTATAAACTGCTGGTTCATTCGCAGGAATCATAAAAACCGAAGGCTCTTCTTCAAATTTAATTCCCAGTTCTCCCAGCTTTTTATTCCAAATTACTTCATGGACTCCAACCTCCTCCTTGATACCCTTAAATTTTTTACTTTCTTTTCTACCAAATTTTACACTAATCTTATCTTCTGCATGAGTTTTAGCATCTTCTGATATCAATATTTGGTATGGTTTTGCTAGACTAACTATCCTTGCAGCTCTGTCTACAACCAACCCATAAGGATCAATAGGAAAATTATAGTATTGGGCAAACAGTACATCTCCAAAATCTATGCCCATCTTGGGTTTATACTCATCAAGTTCATTTCTTATTTCTTTATTAACATCTTTAAAATATTTCTGAATATCTATTGCAATTTCTATGGCGACTTTAGAGCTATTTTTTCCTTTAAAATAAGCCATTACTTCATCGCCTATATATTTACAGATTTCGTATTCTTTAATTTCGCCCTTTTGCTTGTACTTTTCTCCCTTCCTCTTAATAATTTTAGTAACATCAAGATTGAATTTAATTACCTTTTCAACACCGACTGCAATTCCTCTTTCATCCTTATAGGTGGTAGACTCTGTCATATCGATGAAAATGACTGTTGCACTGTCAATTAACCCTTCTATCTCTTTCCGTACTTGTTTTAATTTTTCTAAAACAGATATCAATGTTGTCATGATCTTTTACCTTATAATAATATAAGATGTTTTAATTATTAAATATTAGCCTAATGAAAAACTATTTTTACTAAACTGTTGGGTGCTCCCCCTTTTAAATTGGGTTAATTAGCTGTGGAAAATCTTGTTGAATTATTATATTTGAGTAGATGATAATTAAACTAAGCACATAAAGCATCAAA